>CALDTD010000123.1 GCA_937924345.1 uncultured Flavobacteriales bacterium
TTATAGATATAAATATTCATCCGACTAAGACAGAAATTAAGTTTGAAGATGAGCGAACCATTTATGCAATATTAAACTCGGCAGTTAAAAATTCTTTAGGAAAGTATAATATAGCTCCTTCTTTAGATTTTGAACAAGAAACTTCATTCAACGTTGCTCCCTTAAAAAAAGGACAAGAGATTAAAGTCCCAACTATTCAAGTAGATACAAGCTATAATCCTTTTCAAACTTCAACACCTAAAAAGAGTAGCGGGTATGCCAGTAGCTCTTTTAAAATGCCGAAATCTACCAGTTTTGAGCAAGAAGAAATTGATGCTAATCTAGACTTTCTAGCGAGTGTAAATGCAACTGAACCTACAATTCAAACACAAGAGATTTTTTCTGAACAAACAATAACCGAAGAACATCCGAAACAAGAAAATAATGTTGAGGTAAAGCAAAAGTTTTATCAGTTAAATCAGAAATATATTTTAACTCAAGTTCGTTCTGGTTTATTAATGATAGATCAACAACGTGCTCATCAACGCATATTATTCGAACAGTTTTTAAACAAAATTGAAGACAGAAATATAGAGACTCAAAAATTATTGTTTCCACAGCAAATAGAATTAAACCCTAGCGATTTTGCCTTAGTTAGCGAATTGTTGGAAGATCTTAATAATGTGGGATTTGAAATTTCTATTTTTGGCCAAACAACTTTAGTAATTAATGGTTTGCCTGTTGGAGTTTCCGATAGCGAATCTGAAAAAATAATAGACCGTTTATTGGAAGAATTAAAGCATAGTTCCAATGCGAGTTCTACAAGTCATCAACAAAGAATGGCTGCTATAATGGCGAATAGTTCGAGTATAAAAATGGGTAGAAAACTAGAAGAAGAGGAAATGGAGCATCTTTTTAATGAATTGTTTGCTTGTCAGTCCCCTAGTTTTAGTCCATCGGGAAAGCCTGTAATTATAAAGATGGAAGAAGAAGAATTGGACCAACGATTTGAACGTAAAAGATAATGCTAGACCAGATTTTTAGAAATATGACACCTGTAGTTAAGAATTTATTAATTCTTAATCTACTGTTTTTTATAGCTCAATTTGCCTTGCCAAATATCATGGATCAAATGGCGCTATACCCAATTGGGTCTGAAAATTTTAGACCTTGGCAATTGGCGACACATTTTTTTATGCACAGTAAACAATCTTTTTTTCATATATTGTTTAATATGTTTGCTGTAGTTTTCTTTGGAACAAACTTAGAAAAAGCATGGGGTCCACAGCGTTTCTTATTGTACTATTTTGCTACGGCAATGGGTGCAGCATTATTACATTCATTTGTTGTTTATTTAAGAATAAAAGGAGTTGAAGCAGAACTTTCTCCAGATATGGTAGAGTATGTTAGGGCAAACGGTAGCGATTTATGGTCTCAACAAAAAAATTATATTGACCCAAATATGGGCGCATTAAATGCCATGCTTAATATTCCTGTATTAGGTGCGTCGGGAGCAGTTTTTGGTGTTTTAGTTGCTTTTGGTTATTTATTTCCCAATACTCAATTGATGCTGCTTTTTCCTCCAATTCCAATAAAAGCTAAGTTTTTAGTTATTGGTTATATAGGTCTAGA
Organism: uncultured Flavobacteriales bacterium; assembly: GCA_937924345.1. Classification (GTDB taxonomy): domain Bacteria; phylum Bacteroidota; class Bacteroidia; order Flavobacteriales_D; family Parvicellaceae; genus S010-51. The sequence goes on from CALDTD010000123.1 coordinate 1,612, forward strand.
ATTGTACTTAGGGTTTGCTAATAACCCTCAAGATAATGTGGCTCATTTTGCACATTTGGGTGGAGCTTTAATTGGAATAATTTTAGTCTTAATCTGGCAAAGAAGTAAAAAGAATTTTTATTAAAAAATAATGAACGATATTTTAGAGAATATTAAAACAATGTACCAAAGAGGGGGAATGTTTCTAAAGTTAATCTTTATTAATGTTGGTATTTTCTTTGTCTTAAATGTTTTATTAGGTGGTTTAATGCAATTAGATTTGACTAATTGGTTTTCGTTTGATTCTAACTTATTAAGCAACTGGTATAAGCCTTGGTCTATACTTACTTACATGTTCATACATGGCAATTTTAGTCATATCCTTTTTAACATGTTAATTTTATTTTTTGTCGGTGGTATGTTTGAGCAATTAATTGGATCTAAAAAAGTATTATCAACCTATTTAATCGGAGGTTTATGTGGTGCTATTTTATTCATTATTAGTCAAAACCTATTCCCACTATTCATAAAAATGGGCGATGCTACCTTACTCGGAGCTTCAGCCTCAGTACTGGCTTTATTCGTAGGAGTTGCTGCATATAGGCCCAATATGGAAATGGCTTTGTTTGGTGTTATTAGAGTAAAACTATTTGTATTAGCTTTAATTTATGTAGGGTTAGACCTATTGCGTGTAGGGGATATGGACGGAGTAGCACATTTTGCACATTTAGGCGGAGCCGCTTGGGGGTATTATATGGGAATTCAATTGAAGAATGGTAAAGATGTTACAGGATGGTTTGATAAAATATTTAATTCAGTTACAAACTTATTTAAACCAAAGCCAAAGATGAAAGTTACTTATTCAGATAGAAATAAGACAAAACCACCTCGGGACGATTATGATTATAATGCTCAAAAACAAACTAATCAACAAAAGCTAGATGCTATTTTAGATAAAATAAAGGTTGGAGGTTACGAAACTCTATCTAAAGCAGAAAAGAAGTTCTTAAACGATTTTTAGTGTTTTAATTTTGTGAAAAAATCTATTAATTCTATCCTATTTGGTTTAAACAGTTTAATCTGTATTGCTATAATATTTGCTTATTGCACAAGTTTTGTGTCTCCGGCAACTACTTCTTTCTTTGCCTTTTTTGGTTTAATCTATCCTTTTTTAATATTGGTAAACATACTTTTTATACTCTATTGGATTTTAATAAAAAGCAAGAAGGTTATTTTGCCTACTTTGATACTTGTTTTAGGGTTTAATTATTTTTTTAATTCATTTCAGGTGCCTGTGTTTAGTAGCAATAATGTAGAAGAAACTTCTTTAAGT
>CALDTD010000124.1 GCA_937924345.1 uncultured Flavobacteriales bacterium
CCCACTGCATACCAAGCATTAGTTACAGACTCAACTTCTGGAGAACAAACACCGTATAAATCTATAGCACTTTGTATTGAATAAAATCGAGCTTCAGCAAAATTTGATGAATTTGTTAAGTAAGTTGTTAAATTACGATAAGCTATTTTAGCTGCTTTGGTTTGACCAATTCCACTAACTGTAAAACTATCTCCTTTATCGTTTGTACCTGAACCTCCTGTAACTAATATGTAAAACCAGTAGTTTTGAACTCCACTATTTATGTGCACACCTCCATTATCAAAAGAAGTATATTCCCAATTAACCCCCTTGTAGGTATCCGGATGTCCAAAAGCATTAGGATTACTTAAACTTCTTATTGCCCCTCCTCTTTCGTCTCCAATTAACCAATTAGCTTGATTTGGCTTTGCAAAAAACTCTGTTGAAACTCCAAAAATATCACTAAACGATTCGTTCAGTGCTCCAGATTCGTATGAATAAATTAGCCCTGCTGTATTTGTCGTTAAACCATGAGTAATTTCATGTGCAACAATGTCTAGTGTCGTGTAAGGGTTGGATCCGGTTGATCCGTCACCATAAGTCATTACAGAACCATCCCAAAAAGCATTCGCGAAATTTACGTCATAGTGGATATAACTTCTTAGTTTAAAGCCGTTTCCATCAATACTATTTCGATTATGATTTGTAAGGTAATAATCATAAACCATTTCCGAACCCCAGTGAGCATCTAAAGCAAAAAGATAATCTTGAGCAGTTCCCGAATTCCAAGTATTTGTATTATTTGTAAAATCTATAGCGTTACCATATGAAACTCCGCCTTGCATATCGTAGGTTTCTATACCGTTTCCTCTTCCAGTTTCCCTTAACCTGTAGTTTGTTCCGTTAAAATCTGTCGTAATTGTTTGTTGACCACTATATCCTGTATTACCCGTTCCAATTGCATCTACATGATGAATGATTTCGTTTTGAGCTAATATTTTATTAGTTAATGCATCAATATAAACAACACTTTTAGATAAAGGCTCAGATGCATAAACCTCAAATTTATAAGCTAAGTATAGAGGCATATCTTTTCTCAATTGATCAGAACACCAAACTAATTCTCCTTTGGGATAAAAAGTCGCGTACCTATTTTTGGTAGATATTTTTAGCCACTTTTCTTCTTTTTCATTCTCCCACTTATATGTTTTGGCATTTATATAATTTAAAACCTTTTCTAAACTTTCCTCTTCTGTATTAATATTAGAAGAAATAGAAGGTTCTTTATAAAAAAGATGCCCATTTATTGATTTGACAATATCGTTTTTAGTTAACACGTTGATTATGCCTAATTCAACCTTGTACTCCCCTATAATTTGTTGATATTTAAAATTCGTAAAACCAAGTTCGTCTTTGGTAGCGTTTAATTCTTTTAATTCTAATTTTAATTGATAGTTTTCTAAAAAGAAATTTTCTAATTGGCTAATTTTTAAAGCACTTTTCTCTGTAAATTGTATTGAATGAGGAGCTTTAGATTTATAGAAATACTTCTCCTTAGCTACTTCAACTTGAGCAAATAAAGTTTTTAAAAGCAATAAACAGAATAAAGAAATTAGACACTTCATAATAATAGTTTTTTCAATTGATACAAGATAATAACTTATTCATTAGAACTTAAAATATTAAAGTAAAAGTTCTGTAATTAGTATCTTTGTGGTATGAGTATTAAAGAAACAAAAGACTTTATGAATACTAAGCGAAGGGATTTCGCTAATAAACCTTTATCTGAGACAGACGTTGAAGAAAATCCTGTAAAACAATACGCTAAGTGGTTTCAGGAAGCGGTAGACTCCGAGATACTAGATCCCTATGCTATGTGCTTATCTACCGCAACAAAAGACGGTATACCTTCGAGTCGTATTGTTTATATGCGAGATATTATAGAGGACAGTTTTGTTTTTTATACTAATTATAATAGTCAAAAAGGGATTGAAATTTATGAAAATCCTCATGCATCATTAAATATTCATTGGGGACCTTTAGATCGACAAATTAGAATTGACGGAATAGTAACTAAAGTTGACCAACAAGTTTCTGATAACTACTTTAATGCAAGACCTAAAGCTAGTAAAATTGGTGCTTGGGCATCTAAACAAAGTAATGAACTTGCTAGTAGAGAAGAGTTAGAAAATCGTGTAAAAGAATTACAAAAAGAATTTAAAGATAAGGAAGTACCAAGACCAGATTTTTGGGGTGGCTATCAATTAAACCCAATCAGAATAGAATTTTGGCAAGGTAGACCAAGTAGATTACACGATAGAATTGTTTATGAGAGAAAAAATAACCAATGGAAAACCGCACGTTTATCACCCTGAGCGACAAGTATTTCGACCGTTTTGGGTATCAAACAGCTAAACTAACTAAATCTGTTTCTAATAACACAAAGTTAATTGTTGTAATTCCATGTTATAACGAATTAAACTTATTAGAATCTTTAAGTAGCTTGGTAAAATCGAAAATTCCAAAGAATACTTCTATTGAGGTTATTACTGTTATCAATCATGGAGTTAATGCTAGTGATAAAATAAAAAGTCAAAATATAGTTACTGTTAATGATTCAATTGAATTTTCAGCATTAAACAGTAACTCTCAAATCCAATTTCTTACATTAAAAGCTTTTGATTTACCAAAAAAACATGCTGGTGTTGGCTTAGCACGTAAAATAGGAATGGACGAAGCACTCTATCGCTTTCAATCAATAAATGAAGACGGAATTATTGTTTGTTTTGATGCAGATTCTAAATGTGAAGAGAATTATTTTGAGATTATTTTAAATGAATTTAGAACCTCTGAAACTAATGGGGCTTCAATTCATTTTGAACACCCAACGAGTGGTGAAGAGTCTTCGGAGATTTACAATGCAATTATTGACTATGAATTACATTTACGTTATTATAAAAATGCCATAAGATTTACTGGAGCTCCTTATGGATACCATACCATAGGTTCAAGTATGGCAGTTAGAGCGAGCGCATATGCTAAACAAGGAGGCATGAATAAACGTAAAGCTGGAGAAGATTTTTATTTTCTTTCTAAAATTATTCAGCTAGGTAATTTTAAAGAAATTTCAACAACAAAAGTTATACCTTCTCCAAGAGTTTCTGACCGTGTTCCTTTTGGAACTGGTAAAGCAGTAGGCGATATTATTGCCACAAAAAACGAAGAATATAAAACCTATTCTTTTGAAGCTTTTAAGGACATCAAACACTTTTTTAGTCAAATTGATTCACTCTATAGTAATATAGATTATAGTTTACTCCCCCATTCTATTCAACTTTATATTTCTAAGTTAGATTTTAAAGCTAAAATTGAAGAAATAAAAAGTAATACAAAATCTTTAGAGACTTTTAAACAACGATTTTTCTTTGTATTTGATGCGTTTTGGATTTTAAAGTTCGTACACTATTACAGAGATAATATTAAAGAGAATCAGAACTTATTTAATGAAACCTTAAAACTTCTTCATGAAGTAGCCCCCACAAAAACATCTCTTAATAATAATAAAAAACTTTTATACTTACTTAGAAAAGTTGACAAACTTTAGTAGTATTTATATTCATATCTAAACTCGAACTGAGGCTCATCTAACTTATCGAAAGTAATTTCCTTTATCAACAACCCCTTATTGTTGTATTCTTTAGCCTTTCTTGTTTCTTGTTCATTCTTTCGGTTTAAAACTTTTAAATCAGTTTCTAACCCTTCTTCGTTGTAAGTTGATAAATCTGTTCCTAAAAGTCCTACTTCACCCTCATAAATTTTAAATGAAACTCTATTTCTATTCTCATCAAACGTAGTAATCGACTGTCTTAATATTTGATTTAATCCATTATAAATGG
>CALDTD010000125.1 GCA_937924345.1 uncultured Flavobacteriales bacterium
GTTTACCCTTTAAAGGAGCGTCAAAATATTGACTATAAAACTCTACAGTATCTACAGTATATCCTGCACTTCTCATTGTAATTTCATAATCCTTAAAAATTGCATAAGTTGTATCCTTAGATAAAGCTGCTCTCTCCCAAGTTAACTTCCCTCCTGTTCCTATCCATTTAGAATTATTGGGATAAAACGTTCCTTTTGTTTTGTACAGAACACTACTATCTCTTTTAGAATAACAAACCAGATTGGTTTCGTCAAAAACTATATATGGATCTTTATCGTAGACGAAATGATACTTATTATTACTAGCTTTCCAAACTGTCGAAGAAGACTGGTATATTGTATTATCAGCAAATAACCCCTTACTCGTGGCAATATAAGATTGTATTCTTTTTTTATTTCTACCTTCTAAAACCTTATTAAGCGTCTCATGCCATTTGCTAAACTCGCTTACTGATTTTCCGGTCTCTTGAAAGCTCATAATTGCATCTAAGTAATTAGACAAGTCGGGAAATGGTTTTAGCTTTTTAGCTACAATTGCATTTGAGGTTTTATAAACTTCATTTCTTTGTTCTTGAGTAAAAGTTCCCTCTAACCAAGCATCTTCAAATTCTTTTAATAAATCTTTAGATTTAATTTTTGAAATACCATTTAAATAACTCGAAAGGTCTTTATAATATTTTTCTGTTTCAGCACTAAAAGTTTGTGAAAACGCAATATTATGTAGAAAAGCTACAATTAAAATTATTATTATTCTTTTCATGTTTATCTTATTTCTTTATAAACTGAGCCATAGTCCAGTTATTTTTCACTTCATTTTTTACAAAAACTAAACCATTTCTTTCTGCAGCTTCTTTAATACTTGGAATATCTGTTTCGTAAAAACCACTAAATAAAATATATCCTCCCTTATTCAAACAGTTAGAATAAGTTTTCATATCGTTCAATAAAATATTTCGATTGATATTAGCTAAAATTACATCAAACTGTTTTCCATCCAACAATTTTGCATCACCATGCAACACAGTCATATCATCTACACCATTCAATTTATTATTGTCTAATGTATTTTCGTATGCCCATTCTTCTATATCAACTGCCTCTATTGGATTGGCCCCAAGCCTACTTGCTATTATTGCTAGAACTCCTGTACCACAACCCATATCCAACAGTGACTTACCAACTAGATCTAACTTAAAAAGTTCATTGGAGATCAAAAAAGTAGTCTCATGATGTCCTGTTCCAAAAGACATTTGAGGAGAAATGATAATATCGTGTTTTACTTTAGGAACTTCATGAAATGGAGCTCGTATTACACAAAAATCGTTTACAACAATTGGTTCAAAATTACTTTCCCAAACAGCATTCCAGTTTTGCTGTTCAATCACTTCTGTTGTAATACCTATCTCTTGACTAGGTAGACTTGAAACAATCAAACCTTTTAAAAGTTCGTCGGAGAAAGAAGACTTAGGTATAAATGCTTCTAAACCATTTTTGGACTCCTGGAAAGATTCGAAAGGCAACTCACCTAATTCGGCATATAAAATTTCTCTAGCAGGAAGCAGGGGGCTTAGTTCAAAACTAACTTTAATATAATCCATTATTATTTTCTATTCTTATCATTACAAATGTATAAAAACAGAATTAAGAAAACATTGTAGATTTCTTATAGATACCAACAAAATCAATAATTTGAAGTGTGTTTTTCAACAATAAAAAAATTAACTTTGTGCTTCTTTAGCTAATTTTATTGCTTTTTTTAATGTCTCCGTTTTTGTAAGAAACGAATTATCTAATACAATTGCGTCTTCAGCTTTAGCTAATGGACTTTCTTTACGATGAGAATCTTCGTAGTCTCGTTGCTTTACATTTTCTTGAACATCTTCTAAGGAAACTTTGTATCCTTTTTCTAAAAGCTCTTTATACCTTCTTGCAACTCTAATTTCGTTATTTGCGGTAATCCATAGCTTTAATTTAGCATCTGGAAAAACAGTTGTTCCAATGTCCCTTCCATCCATTACAACACCTTTGTTCTTGCCCAATTGTTGCTGAAACTCGACTAATTTTTCTCTTACTTCTTTAATTTTACTTACTTCGCTAACAAACTGTGAAACCTCAATCGTTCGAATTATTTCTTCTACATTACTTCCGTTCAAGAAAGTTTCCGATTTACCAGTCGAGCTATTGTAGTTAAACGAAATATTAATATTTGAAAGTTGATCTATTATTAGTTTAGGATCTATTATCTCTCCTGACTTTACAAGCCCATGTTTCATTGCATAGTAAGTAACAGCTCTATACATAGCTCCAGAATCTACATAAATATATTTTAGTTCTTTAGCCATTGCCTTAGCTAAGGTACTTTTACCACATGCTGAGTGACCGTCTAATGCAATAATAATGTCTTTCATATCTATAAAAAAGGCTGTACTAATGAAAGAACAGCCTAATAAAAAGTTTCTAAATAAAATCTTAATGTTCTTCTACTTCAATCATTTTAAAAGGAATATCAATTATAGCTTGATAATCTTCTCCAGCTTCTAACATATCTTCGTCATCTTCTTCATAGTACCAATTGATTTCGATATTCGTTCCTGATAAAGTTTCTAGTTTTTTAAAAACATCTAAAATACATTTAGAAGAACTCGTATTAAAATACTCTAATTGAACATTTACTACTGTCGTATCTTTTGGAGCAGATCCATAGTTTTCAATCCAATCTAAAATAGGCTTGTAAAATTCAATTGAATTTTCTGGTATAGATCTCCCCTTCAGTAATAACTTACCATCTGTACTAAACTCAATGGTTGGTGTTTTAGCCGACCCTTCAATTTTTAATTCTTCCATGATTCCTAATATTAATTGTCTTTTTTAACTTTTTCAACCCTTACAATTAGCGTAAAAAAAGAGTATTTATCATCAATTTTTATAAAATTGTAATCTAATTTCTGACCAGACTTTCGAGCTATATCAATAAACCCTAAACCTCCGCCACCTTTGAGACTCATCTCTCCGTTATTCAACGTTTCCTTGTAAAATTGTTTTAATTCATCTTTTTCTAAACCATTAACATGATCTATTCTAGATTTCAACTTCTCTACATTTTCTGATAGTAAATAATTTCCAGTAACAATTTTATATTCTGTCTCTAATCGACTAATCATAAAAATTGATGACTTTATATTATTTACTTCCTCTGCTGTACCTTCTACATCAAAATCGTCTATGTGGTGATATAAGTTTTGTAATATTTCTACCAAAATATTAAAAACCTTTTTCCTTTCTTTGTTAGAATCTTGCAATTCCTCCATTCTTGTTTCAACTATCTGTAAAATAGATGTTAAAAGTTCCGAGGTAATTGCTCCTTTAAATGAAAGCAAAATTTTATTGCTTTCCATTTTTTGGTATAAATCGTATATATCTAACATTAAAGGTATAAATCCTTATTTGCAACAAATATAATTAAATAGTTTTATTCTCAAAACTGGAGCACAAAATTATTTACTTAGATTTACTTTTTAAATTTACCTAGTTCAAAAGGCTTTTTTTGGGCGGGTCTAAAACTAAAAATGACTTATAGATAAATAAAAATCTCTAGCTATTCATAATGTTACAAAACAGATTAAACTGTATTTTTACGACTATTATTAACATGACCAAACAGAGAAAACAATTCATG
>CALDTD010000126.1 GCA_937924345.1 uncultured Flavobacteriales bacterium
TTAGCTTTGTCTAAAAATTAATTTACTATTAAAGTGGGTACAAAATCGGAAGAAGATCAAATAAAAGGTATTTATTATTTGTGTGAACGCAATAATGGAGAACCAATTTCTACCAATGCTATTGCAGAACATTTGCAAATAAAAGCAGCAAGTGTGTCCGACATGCTAAAAAAACTAGCAAATAAAGGTTGGGTTAATTATGTAAAATATAAAGGAAGTTCTTTAACAGAAAAAGGGCAACAATTAGCATTATCTATTATTCGTAAGCACAGACTTTGGGAAACTTTTTTGGTTAAAAAACTACAATTTAATTGGGATGAAGTTCATGATATTGCTGAACAATTGGAGCATATAAAATCTGAACAATTGATTGACCGATTATCAACTTTTTTAGGTAATCCTAAATATGATCCACATGGAGACCCAATTCCGACTAAAGAAGGAGTAATAAATGATTCTAGAAAATCTATTTTACTTTCTGAGCTAAAACCAAATGAAAAAGGAGATATAGTTGGTGTAAATGATTCATCTTCGGCTTTATTACAGTATTTAGCACAGGAAAACTTAATATTAGGCACTTCTATTCAGGTGTTAGAAATATTTGACTTTGACCGTAGTTTTAAAATTAAAAGTAAGGATAGAACGTTTAATCTGTCTGAACAAATTACAAAAAACATTTTCATTCAAAAAAAGTAAATTATGTGGTGGACAAATTTAGTACAATGGTTTTCGGAACTACACCCCGTTTTAGCAGCACTAATTGCAACAACCTTTACTTGGTTAGTAACTGCTAAAGGAGCAGCATTAGTATTCTTTTTTAAAACACTTAATCGTGGCGTTTTAGATTCTATGCTTGGTTTTACTGGTGGAGTAATGGTTGCTGCAAGTTGTTTCGGATTATTAGGCCCTGCTATAGAAATGACAGATGGTGAAGGCTTTACACAAGCAATGCCAGCAGTTATAGGTTTTATTATTGGAGCTTTATTTTTATTTGGTTTAGATAAAATAATGCCGCATTTACATATTAATTTTAAAGAAGAAGAAAAAGAAGGTGTAAAATCTAATTTACACAGAACTACGCTTTTAGTGTTGGCAATTACTTTGCATAATATACCTGAAGGGCTTGCAGTTGGAGTAATCTTTGGTGCTGCAATGGGTGAATTTGAAATGGTAAATACAGCAATGATTTTGGCAATTGGTATTGGAATTCAAAATTTCCCAGAAGGTTTTGCTGTCGCTATGCCACTGAGAAGAGAAGGGTTTTCGAGAAGAAAAAGCTTTTGGTACGGTCAGTTATCTGCAATTGTAGAACCAATTTTTGGAGTAATTGGAGCTGCTGCAGTTATGTATTTTGAGCCTATACTACCTTATGCGTTGGCTTTTGCAGCAGGGGCAATGATTTATGTTGTTGTAGAAGAAGTTATTCCAGAAACGCAGCGCGATAAGTATACTGATGTTGCTACGCTCGGTTTTATGATTGGTTTTGTATTAATGATGGCATTAGATGTTGGGTTGGGATAGTTTTTTCAATCTATTTTTTGTAAGATTTTTTTTTACAAATACCCACCTTAAAACAACTGTAAAAACATATAAATCAAGACTTTAACAATTAAATAAACTAAAAATATTTATTTTAATACTTACTCTTTATTTAATCTATTTTTATTTAAATTGTAACTTTTGCTTTGGCTAAGTTGTTATACCTATTACAAGGAAAATCAACTATTATGAAAATTATTTTAGTCTCTCTTTTATTTATTTCATTAACTCTAACAGCTCAATATGATAACTTGGAAAACTATCAAAACAAAACTAGTTTAACTATAATTAACCCTTCTTTATCTGGTATAGAGAATTCTGTAACTTCAATTTCAAATTTCACAAACATCTCTTACTCGCAACTATTGTATGTAAACCTTAGCAGATATAAAAATAGCAAAAGTGGATTTAGCTTATATCATTATTACAATAATTATAAGCTAGCTTCAAAATGGGGAGATAATAATTCAACAGCTTTAAACTATGGTCATTTATTTTTATTAACTCGAAAACTAAAATTAAAACTTGGAGCAGGGCTAGCACAACATACATTCTATACTTATACACCAACTAATATTTTTGAAAAAAAGAATACTTTGGCGTTAAAAACAGGGCTAATAATTATTCATAAGGACTTTTATATAGGAGTGTCTGGTTTAAACATTCCGATTAATACAAACATAAATGTTTATGAGAATAGATATATTTCTAGTATCCAAGGGGGATATAGTCTAAAAATTAAAAAAAGTTCACTTAAACCTTCTATAATATTATATCAGAATAAGCAATACCACAATATAATTTATAATCTAAAAGCAAAAAGGCATTGGCTCGTATTAAATCTTGGTTACAAAAACAGTCAAAATGAGCTTTTTTGGGGAGCAGGAATTGAAGCTTATAAAATAAATTTTAGTTACATCTATTCTAGAAGAACCTCAAATCTTAATACATTAACAGATAATAAACACACTTTTATGCTTGCTTACAAATGGAAAAATAGACCCAAGTTTCACCAATTACCAGGAACTCCGAGTTTTTAATTTACTATTCTTTGCCTTATAGCTATAGCCGGTGTACCTTGATAAATTGTATAAGTCTCTAAGTCTTTAGTAGCTACAGAATTTACTGAAAGAACTGAATGAGAATAACAAGTTACATTAGGTCCTACAACAGCATGTGCACCAATCCAAGCTCCATCTTCCAATATAATTTCTCCTACCATAAGATCGAAAGACTCTTTTTTATAGTTATGATTACCACATAACAACATAGAACCTTGCGAAAGACACACATTTGCTCCTATAGTTGTTTGAGCAAGATTATCGATCCAAACTTGTTCGCCAATCCATGTATTATTACCAATTGAAAGCTTCCAAGGATATTTTATATTTACATTTGGTTTAATCACCACTTGGTTTCCCACTTTAGCACCAAATAGGCGCAAAAAAAACACCTTACTTCCACTCCACCCATTTAAACGGTTTTGAAAAACAATCACATTAACAATAAACCAAATTAATCGTTTAATTTTCCCACCTGGGTTGTACCAACTATTATTAAATTTTAATAAATCTACCTGTTTCATTAACTTATTACTCTTTTTTTACTTTAAATAACTTCAATTCTTTAAAATTAAAATCTGGGTTACGAATGTCTATCCTCATTTCTTCTACCTCTCCTAATTCGTCAATAACAAAACTACACTTCCCTTTTGGTAATGATGGTAATTTCTTCATTTCTATTTCAAAAGAATTATAATGCCAATGGGTTAAATAGC
>CALDTD010000127.1 GCA_937924345.1 uncultured Flavobacteriales bacterium
TTATTCAATGTATGATATTTATCTACAATTGCCTGTGGTGTAGTTCCTTCTTTTTTAGCTCTTAAAGTAATCGCCGCCCCATGTTCGTCCGAACCACATACAAAAGCTACATCTTTATTATTCTGACGTAAAAAACGTGCGTAAACATCTGCGGGAATATAAACCCCCGCCAAATGCCCTAAATGTAAAGGTCCATTTGCATAAGGTAGTGCAGCAGTTATCGTATATCTTTTCGGATTGTTCATGGTTTGTATTTTTTAGCAACGCAAAGATAATTTAACCAATTACAAATCAACACCTATTTTATAAAATATTCATATAGGGCATTACCTTACAAATAAGGCTATCATTACTTATTCATTTTTTTTAGCAAACAATAATTATCGGTATACTTTGTTCTAGCAAATAAAAACATGAAATTATTATTAGTCTTCACTCTTACAACTAGTCTTATTTTTGCTCAAAAGCCCACAAAAGAATTAAGACTAAAAACATATTATTATGAAGGAGTTGAAAGCGGTTTATATGTTTTAAATATTCCCTCTAATACAAATTTACAAAACCCAAATCTTTCTCAGTTTAGAGGTTACGCTTATAATAAAACAGACACATACTTTTCTTTTGCTATTCAATTTAATGAAATTGAAAGTTATAATTTTCATGAATTAGAAATAAAAAAGCTAAACTTTGCAAAAAGAAATCATTTAATCAAAAGTGATTCTTTAGCAAACGTTATAAGAGATAAAGACATTGCTCTTGAAGCTTCTTTGAGTTATGAATACAACAATAGAATTCTAAAGAATACTAAAAAAGTTAATTTTTACATTGGTATTGGTGTAAACCCATATTTATCTAAGCGAAGAGATTTATCTTTTATTTCTACCGATTTTGATTATTCTATATCTCAAATGGGAATAAGCTTAAGTATAATTCCTAGAGCTCAATTATTACTAACAAACAAAGTTGCCCTAGAGTTTAAGTTGCAACCTGATTTTTTTTCCTTTGAGAAGAAAACTACAATAACTGAAGACCCTCTTCTTTTGCTAGAAAGAAGAAGGTTATCTTACAATGATATTTCATTTATTGGCTCTGGAGAGAGATTTTATTCTAGAACGAGTTTGGGCATCAGTTATAAACTTTAAATAAATAATAGTCGTTCCAAAAACACTTTACTTAAAGAAATAAGTAGCTATTAGAAGCAGCTAAAAAAGAGGTAAAAAAAAAACAATTCTATCACTAATGAAAACCCTTACTCTTTATAGTTTTTCAATATTTAGATCAACAAAAAGAATTTAATCGACAATTTCATTACATTCGCAAAAAATGAAATAAAAATTATGAGACTACTAATTCTAACATTACTAATTCCACTTTTTACTTTCTGCCAAATTGAAATAACAGACCGCGCAGATATAAAATGGGGAGAAGAAATAAAATTTAAAAAAGGAACAACTTTCAAAGATTATATCGGAAAAGACAAAAAAAACTATTTCTTAATTAAATCTATAAAAAGAGGTGATGCATACGCAATAAACTCTTTCGATAAAAACCTAAAGCTAAAAAATGAAGTTATAATAGACATGAAAATCCGTGGGGGGTCCACTATGGATTACGAAGCAGCTTATTTAATTCAAAATGAAATCTTTATCTTTTCTTCTTTTGCTGACAAAAAAACAAGGATTAACAAACTGTATTGTAGAACTTTTGATAAAGACACTTTTAAGGCTGGTAAACTAACAGAAATAGCTGAACTTCCATACGAAAAGAAGCGAAAAACAGGTGGTTTTGGATTGGAGATATCTGATGACGAAGAAACGTTATTAATCTATTTGAATAAACCTTACCAAAAAAACGCTCCAGAGCGTTATGGATTTACAATTATAGATAAAGACCTAAATAAACTATGGGAAAAAGACATTGAACTTCCTTATACCGAACAATTTTTCATTATAGAAAACTACACCATAAATAACGACGGAGATGTTTATCTGCTTGGTCAAGAATTTAAAGAAGATAAAAAGGATCGTATAAAAGGGAAACCTAACTATAAATACCATGTACTTGCTTATTTAGACAAAGGAAAAAAAGTAAAAGATTATGAAATTAATCTAGAAGATAAATTTATAACAGACATTACTTTTAAGGTAGCTAAAAATGGAGATTTAATTTGCTCTGGTTTATATTCAAAAAATGGTACTTCTGGCGTAAAAGGAGCGTTCTATATGGTTATTGATTTTGAAACACGACAAATCAAAAATAATAGCTTAAAAGAGTTTGACGAATCTTTTATTACACAAGGCTGGTCGGATAAGGCCATTACAAAAGCCAAAAAGAAAGAAATTAAAAAAGACAAAGCAATTGAGCTATATGAATATGACTTAAAGGACTTTATTCTTAGAGAAGATGGTGGAGCAGTTCTAGTTGCTGAGCAATACTATGTTCGTGTAGTAACTACAACTACTACAGATTCTCAAGGAAGAACAACTACACGCACCACATACCACTACTATTATAACGATATTATTGTGGTAAACATTACACCTAAAGGAAGAATAGAATGGGCTACAAAAATTGAAAAAAATCAGCACTCTGTAAATGACGGTGGATATTTATCTTCTTACGCATTACAAGTAATCGGAGACCAATTATTTTTTATTTTTAATGAAAGCGCTAGAACTTACTTCGAAAAAGAAGAACGAAAAGAAATGAATAGAAAAGATAAAAAAGCATATCTAACTATTTTAACTACAGTTGAGTCTAATGGAGAGTACGAGAAAGAAATACTTGTAAATGTAAGCGAAGAGAGTACCTACCCCGTCCCAAAACTATCTGGACAAATAAGCGACAACGAAATGATGCTTTACACTAGAAAAGGAAAAAGACGCAGGTTTGCTTTGGCTACTTTTAAATAGCTAGTATCTTTAGCTCATAAACAAAAACCAATATGGAATATCACAACATACTTTTTGAAATAAAAAACAGCATTGCTTACATTACTGTAAATAGACCTAAGCAATTAAACGCTTTAAATAAAGAGACAATCGAAGAGCTAAGCAGCGCTTTCTCTTCAGTTGATTCTAATAAAGAAGTCAACGTAGTTATTTTAACTGGAAGTGGAGAAAAAGCATTTGTAGCAGGCGCAGACATTAAGGAATTTGCAGGTTTTACAATAGAAGAAGGAAAGTCACTTTCTGCAGAAGGACATCAAAAGCTATTTAATTTAGTTGAGAACTTATCTAAACCTGTAATTGCAGCTGTAAACGGTTTTGCTTTGGGTGGTGGTTTAGAATTAGCAATTGCTGCACACATTCGTATCGCATCT
>CALDTD010000128.1 GCA_937924345.1 uncultured Flavobacteriales bacterium
CTAATTTGCTTTCTATCGATCCGTAAAGACCAGAGGGTAATTGTACTGATTTTAAAAGTACAGCTTCTATCATTATTCCTTTATCAGCTAGTATTTTATTCATTGATGAAGAAATTTCTCTCTCAATATCAGCTCTTTTACCTGAGTGCATATCTTTTGCTAAAAATTGAGAGCAAATATCGGCTGAAGCTGATCTAAAAACACTTCTAATTATCTCATTATATGTGGCGCCAATAGTTTCTATTATAACTGGAACTTTCTTTTTTTGTATATGATAAAGTATGGCTATTTCTGCGCCTACATTAAGTCCTTCTTTACTTGGTAAATTTAGCGTTAATTCTAAATTTTGAGTTTGAATATTGGTTTTGATTATTTTTGTTGTAAACGGATTAAATCCATGGGGACCAGGGTCAAGCGTCTTTTTTATAATTTACCAATAGTTCTTTTAACACCAACCTCTCCTGGTTTTATAATAGTACAACTAAATAGTAAAGGAGCAATTAACAATGTTGAAATTCTAATCATATTCTTCATAATCTTTGATTTTATTAGTTTAAATAAGATTACGATAATGTTACTGTTATTGGTACACAATGTCTTTTAATTTAACATAAATTCAAGCAGAATTTAACTTAATTTCTATTTTAATGATTACAAGTATGTTTAGGTTGACTTAAACCAATCTTTAAGCAATAGTAAAAGCAATTGTTTTTACTCTTTTTGTTGAATGATTACCAACTTTTTCTTCTAAAATCATTTGCTTAGCAATAGGATTTTCAAAAACTTGCTGCATATTTTTTATACCTCCAATCGGTATTCTAAGCTCTATGGATTTTTCGATAAGATATTCAAAGTTAAATTGTTGAATAGCTTGTTCTAATGTTTTTTGAAGTTTAACTCTGTTTTTAACTCTATTTTCGTTTGTTTTAAAGTCTTTATGCCTGGCGAGTTCCGAGTGTTCAATAAGTGAACAAAATTTAGTAAATTGAGCATCTGAACCAATTGCTAAAACAACTTCTTTGTTGTCTTTGGTTAGAAAAATATCTCCGTAAGGTGCAATATTAGGATGTAAAGAGCCAATTCTTTCGGGATTAGTTTTATTCATAAGCCAATTATTTGCCTGATTTGCTAACGATGCAATAGCGGACTCTTCTAGAGAGGTACGAACTAAACTTCCTTTACCTGTTTCTACTCTTTTTAATAAAGCGACTAAAATTCCCTCTTTTAATTGATGGGCAGCCAAAATATCCATTAATGCTAATGGCATTTTAGTAGGAGGAGTATTTTTCTGTCCGTTCATGTACATGTATCCAGACTCAGCTTGTAATACCACATCAAAAGCAACTCTCTTGGGGTTTGATTTAAAACCATCTAATTGTGCATAGATTAGCCCTGGATTTTTTTTAACTAAAGCTGGATAATCAAATTGAAATTTTTCTGCTCCTCCTAACTTGAAATTACATATTACTATATCTGCATTTTGGATTAAATTTAACACTAATGCGTGCTCTTCATGATCATTAAAGTCGATAAATAAATGTTCCTTTCCCCAGTTAATACTGTAGAAGTATGCAGAAGCATTTCCTTCTAATTCATTAGGTAGTTTCCAATTCCTAGTTACATCTCCATTTGTTTTTTTGTTCTCAATTTTAATAACTCTTGCACCAAGTTCTGCAAAGAACATTCCTACTGATGGTCCTGCTAATACGCTTGCTAGTTCAATTACTTTTAATTTTGAAAAATCCATGTATCTGTGATATTGTGTTACGCTAAAGTTACTATTTATGACGGTATTCGTTAATATTCCTTAAAATAAAGTCAGTAAAGCATTTAATCAACAACTATTATATAAAGTAAACGTTAACTTAAATAAAAACTTTAAATATGAAAATCAATTTCTTAAGTATATTTTTTATGCTGTTTATTATTTCTTGTACTAATGGGCAATCTAAAATAGAATCAAATAATGATCAAGGTAGTGAGTCTGATAAGGTCATTAAAACTGAAGCAGAATGGAAGGCACAATTGACTCCTAAAGAGTTCAATGTTCTGCGTGAAAAAGGAACTGAAAGAGCATTTACCGGAAAGCTAAACAAGGAATATGGAGAAGGTACTTATGTTTGTAAAGGTTGCCAAAATCCATTGTTTAAGTCAGATACTAAATTTGATTCGGGATCTGGTTGGCCGTCTTTTTTTGATTTTATTAAAGGAAATGTAGCAGAGCATAAAGATCATTCTCATGGCATGAATAGAGTAGAGGTGGTTTGTAATCGTTGTAATGGACATTTGGGGCATGTTTTTACGGATGGACCAAAACCAACTGGTTTGCGTTATTGTATTAATTCAGTTTCTTTAGATTTTGTAGAAGACTAATAATGTAGATAAACATTAAAGTTTTAGCACTTAATTTAACTTATTAAGTTTAGAGTAAAATTAACGTTTTAAGTTTTAAGAATAGAGTTTGGTTGTCAGATATTCCTTAACTTTGAGGAAAGAAATTATAGCTATTCAATGCAACTAGAACAAAGAATAAATAGCCTTGTACAATTAGGAAAAGTTCTTTTATCAATAGGTAATAAAGAGACTTGGAAAGATTTTGAATTAGGTATTACAGAACAAGAATACAATCAATTAGTCGAAATAACACAGACTGTTAAACATCATAACGGTTGGTTTACAGAACGTGAGGTACTTTTTGCTTTTCGATCATGGGGAGAATCATTAACAAAAGAAAACTTAACGAATTGGTTAGGTAGATACAGCGACATTAAAGAAATAAAAAAGTCTGTTGCTGTTATTATGGCAGGAAACATTCCAATGGTTGGTTTTCACGACTTATTGTGTGTGTATGTTTTAGGTGGGAAAGTAAAAGCTAAATTAGCTTCTGATGACCAAGTGTTGATTCCTGCAGTAATAAATATATTGAGTTTATTTGATGAATCGGTTAAAGATTCAATAACCTTTATTCCTTTTAAATTAGAAGGTTTTGATGCCGTAATTGCTACTGGGAGTAATAATACCGCTCGATACTTTGATACCTATTTTGGGAAATACCCAAATATTATTCGTAAAAATAGAACATCCATAGCAGTTTTAAACGGTAATGAAACCAAAGAAGAATTAACTGCATTAGCAGATGATGTTTTTAGATATTATGGTTTAGGCTGTAGAAGTATTACTAAATTATTAGTCCCAAACGGATATGATTTAAATAATGTTTTTGGAGCCTTTTTTAATCATATATATGTAGCAGAAAACAATAAATATGCTAATAATTACGACTATCATAAAGCTGTGTATTTAATGGAACAAGAAGAAATGGTTGAAAATGGCTTTTTGTTGTTAAAACAAGACGAAAAGTTACACTCGCCAATCGGAATGTTATTTTATGA
Source organism: uncultured Flavobacteriales bacterium (assembly GCA_937924345.1). Lineage (GTDB taxonomy): Bacteria > Bacteroidota > Bacteroidia > Flavobacteriales_D > Parvicellaceae > S010-51. The sequence goes on from CALDTD010000128.1 coordinate 3,393, forward strand.
TTTTTACGAAAGTAAAGAAACTGCATTAAAGTATTTAGAGAATCATAAAGCGTCAATTCAATGTGTTGTTGGTGAAGATTACATACCTTTTGGAAAGGCGCAAACGCCAAATCTTTGGGATTATGCTGATAATATTGATGTAATAGATTTTCTAAATAAGTTGTAATGACAAAACAAGAAGCAATTTTATATTTAGGCTTACAAGAATCATCTTGGCAAGATGATTTGGAATTAAAATTGTTTGATTTAAAAAAAGATTTTTTACGTCGCGTTTTAATTCCAAAAGTAATTTTAAAAAAAGCTGAAAAAGTTTCGGTTTGGTATGAAGCAGAACAAGTTTTACTTGGAAACGATATTGTTGAAATTTCTATAGCTAAAATTGAATTGCCTAAGCTTACTGAATTTACTACAGAAAATATTTTGAAGTTGTTCAGAGTATTCGAAAAGGAGTTAATGCGTTATCAACTTGCATTAACACAAGGTAATACTGCAAAATCAATAGCTGAGGCATTGTTTGCAATCGGTAATTTAGAATTAAATAGAAGACAAAGATTACTTCCTTTAGCAAGACAAATGTTTAACAAAGAAAATTGGAATACTTTTGAAGTAAAGCAATCTGAAGACGCACAAACAGGAGTAATTATTTCTGAGTTAAAACAAACCAACGAAAGTGTATTAGAAACAAAAAAAGACTTATTTTTGTTACCAGTATTTACTAGAGATTTACAAAGAATATTAAAAGCAACTTAACAAAACAATATTATGTTTAGAGAATTGTGGAGGAGTGGGCCTATTGGTCATGTTGTTGCGGATATATTAATGGCGCTATCAATTATAGTAGCTATATATTTATTATTTATTGCATACAGAAAATTGGTAGCATTCATAGGCTTAGGGCATGTTCGTAAAAAAAATGTTCAATATGCAACGCTTTATGACCTAAATAATGCTTACGCAAAAGGAGATATTCAATTTGGATTTGAATTAAAAGAAAAAACATCAATTAAACTTAGCTTATTAGATAAAGAAGACAAAGAGCTCTCAATATTAAAAGAACAAGAATTAGATGAAGGAATCTATCCTGTTTATTTTAAAACTCAGGATTTTCCTAATGGAGAATATTTTTATCAATTAAATACTCCTTATCAAAAGATAACTAAAAAGTTTTTTATTGTAAATTAGCCCCTTATGAATTTTAAATCAATCAGCATTTTATTGCTT
>CALDTD010000129.1 GCA_937924345.1 uncultured Flavobacteriales bacterium
TAAAAAAATTATATCATTTTAATTTATCTCTTGTGATAACCCAACAACCCTTTATTACTTTCTAACACTTCTGTAATATATTTCTTACTTTTTAAACATGCTCTTATAATTGGTAAATCTAATGCCAACTGAGCAGTTAAAGCGCTCGAAAATACACACCCACTCCCATGTTTTTCAGTAGCATATTTAGCTCGATTTCTAAATGGATACAATTTACCTTTAGAACTGTATAAATAATCTTTTCCAATTTCTTTTTGATTATGACCACCTTTTAAGTAAACATTAGTAATTTTCGACAATTTCTCTGCCCCTTTTTGAGCATTTTCTTGATCAGAAAGTAATTTAACTTCGTTCCAATTTGGAGTAATTAAATATATTTTTTTTAAAACATCGAATAGCTGTTCTAAATCATGGTTAAAATCATAGCCAGAAGATGTGCTAAGTATTGGATCCCAAATAAATTTAACTTCTTTTAGCATTGGAAAATTAACTAACTTATCTAAAAAACCAAGGCTTGGTATTAATCCAATTTTCACAAAATCAAATTGGTATTTTTCACATAACGTAGTTAACTGCTGAAAAACCAACACCTCTTCTAGCCAATTAACTGAATTAAAATTATCTTCAGTCTGTGAAGTGTTAGCTGTAATAATTCCCATTCCCTGGACTTTATTCTGCTCAAAAGTTTTAATATCTGCTAAAACACCCGCTCCACCAGTTGGATCAAAACCAGCTATACTCAATACAAAAGGTCTTTTTTTCATCTTATTACAAAAGTAATATTAGTACCTAATTTAATGACTAATAAGTTGAATTAAATTCTTTCATTAATAATTTCCAGTAACAAATAGCTTATTTTTTTAACAATAAAACCCAATGACACCGGCATAAAAGTTAAAAAATGTATATTGCGCAGCCGAATAAATTCGATAGTTATGGATAACAATAATGTACTCAGCTTTATAAAAAAAGTAATAGCAAACCAACCAAAAGATTGGTTAAGATTAACTACGCATCGCTTAGATATTTATAATGAGTCATTAGCTAAAACTGAATTTACAACTCAGTTCACTGAACTTTACAACACAACAAATCCTTCTACAGAAGCACTAGAGAAACTGCCAACAGCTTACGACTATATAAGGTTAGGACATCCTCTTTCTTGTATTTTGGAATGGACAATTGCAGAATTAAATCAATTAAACTATCATCAGGTTATTAGTTTTGACTCTAACACAATGCCTATTTTTGCATTATTGCGTCAAAATTTACTTGCGAATAAAAAAACACGTATTTTATATTATTCATCACTTTCAGATAATTTTGACGCTAAAATCCTAAGATCTATTTATGGATATAATTTTACGCTAGAAGAAGTTGATCCAAACACAATTATTTCTGACTTTGATGGAGAAACTATTTTAATTGAAAACAACACTAACTTTCTCTCTTCTAAACTAAAGGAAAATGTAAACTATAGTTTAACTATAAAAGATCAACAAGGCAGTGTTTTGGTTATAAATGATGACAAAAACATTAGTGCAGTTTCAAACATTCAACATGTAAGAAGACGTGAAACAGTTGCCATGACTCCAGAAAATGCTTTACTAGTATTAAAAGAAATTTTGGGTGAAGAAACTATACCTTCATCTATTAAAAATTCAGATAAAAAAAGTGTTCAAGAATCTATTCAAGCAATAACAGGAACTACTGCAAAACCTTTGGTAGCTTCTAGCGGTTTATCTACTCAATATGCTATAATGATGGGGGTAATAGACGAGGCAAATGAAAAATATACGGGTAAACCTATTAAGTTTATCGTACCTCCTAATTGCTATGGCGGTACTAACGACCAAGCAAGACGAGTTGCTGCGGTTAATAAAAACATTTCAATTGTTGATTTACCTGTTGACGGTGATAATGACATGTCTAAAAGTGTAGAGTTAGTCTTAGAGAAATTAGCCAAAGAAGATTCAGTTCCATACATAATAGCTGAAATTCCAACTAACCCAAGGGTAGAAGTCCCCGATTTAGAAGCGTTAAAAACGGCCTTAACAAAACAAAGAAAGACAAATACTGGTGAGGTAGCAATTCCTCCTGTTTTTATACTTGACCAAACTTTTTGCCCAAATGTGCATTTTCTTGGCGAAGGAAAAATACTATCCTCAGTTGCTGCACTCTCCTACTCTAGCGGATCTAAATTCCCGAGTGGAGGACTTTGTACAGCTGGTTATGTTGTGGCAAATAAAATAGCTGAACATTTAATCTTAAAAATTGAAAAACATTTATCACTCTGTGATAATGAAGCTACACAGCTGCAATATGAAATTTTGGCAAAACAGCTTCCTTCAATGAATAATCGAATTCTACAAGCTTATGAAAATACACTTGAGTTTGTTAATTTCATAAAAGAAACTCTACCTGAAGCAAAAATAAATTTTGTCTCTAGAGAACTCGCTGAACAATCATTTACACCTTCTGTTTTTTCAATGGATTTACCAACAAAAGGAAATTCTGAAGAAGAAAAAGAACAGTATAAACGGGCACAAAATCTTAAACTTATTAATTTGATGATTAACAAGATTCCAAATGAAAGTAAGTTTTGTGTCAGTTACGGTCAGTTGAAAGGTTGCTATTGGACAATTCCAGCTACCTCAACTCAAGGCACTACAAAAGAAGGAGATAAAGATTATATTGTAAGGGTTGCTGTTTCTCCAAGTTTAGACTTAGAAAAACATAAAGCCGTTTTTAAGGAATTTGTTGAGGAAACAAAAATTGAAAACTAAAATTCAATATCAGTTTCTAGACAAGTATTTTTTATCGTAATATTTTTTCAATTGTTCGACCCTTGGCTAATTCGTCAATTAACTTTTCCATTCTTCTACAGTCTCTGTATATTGAAAAATCTTCTGGAGTTTCTTCTATGCGATAACCACAAATGACACCTTTAATTAAGGAAGCATTATCATATATCTTAGCTCCATTAAAAAAGTCACCAAAAGTTTGTTGTCCATTAATAAACGACTCTAACTCTTCTTTTTTATAGCCAGTCAACCATAAAATAACTTGATCCAATTCTTCTTTTGTTCTCCCTTTTTTTTCAATTCTATTTAAATAATTTGGATAAATCGCACTAAAAATCAGTTGCACTAATTGCTCATTCTTTTTAGCCGTTACTTCTGCCATAATTCTATTGATTCTGTAATTGTGAAGCAAACACTTCAATCTATTGAAATGCTTACCTCACAATATTCATTGAAAAAAATTAGTATTACAAAAAACTACTTTAATAATCCAATAGCTTTTAATCTTCGGTTTAGGTAATCTCCAGCTAAAGTATCTTCATGCATTTTTGGGTGATGCTCATCAATACATTCTTCTAAACAATTTAGCGGCATATCTGGTCTTGGGTGTAAGAAAAATGGTATTGAAAAACGATCTTCGTGCCATTGTTCTTTTGGTGGATTAATTACTCTATGTGTTGTAGAACGTAATCTGTTATTTGTTAATCGTTGTAACATATCACCAACATTAACTACGATATGATCTTCAATTGATGTTACAGAAACCCATTCGTTTTGTTTATTTAATACTTGTAATCCATCAGCAGAGGCACCAACCAACAAGGTAATTAAATTAATATCTTCATGTTCTCCAGCCCTTACTGCATCTGGCTCTGGATTAACGATTGGCGGATAATGAATTGGTCTTAAAATACTATTTCCATTATGAATGTGCTTATCAAAATAATCTTCGTCGATTTCTAAATACAAAGCTATTGCTTGTAATAGTTTACGACCTGTTTCTAAAAAAGTTAAATAAGCTTCTCTACCTGTTTCTAAAAAGCCTTCTACTTCTTCAACATCAACATTATCAGGATAGATCTCTTTTATTGGATCTCCATCTTCTACAAATTGACCAAAATGCCAAAACTCTTTTAAATCTCCAGCTTTACGTTGTTTTGCATGCTCTTTTCCAAAAGAAGTATAGCCACGCTGACCACCTATTCCTTCAATTTCATACTTAGCTTTTTGCTCAGTTGTTAAATTAAAAAAGGCTTTAATTTTGGAATATAAACGATCGATTAAGTCATCATTAATTCCGTGGTTTTTAACTGCTACAAAACCAATTGTCTCATAAGCTTCACCTATAGACTTTACAAATTTTGCTCTTTTCTCTTGATCGTCTGATAAAAAATCTCTTAAATCTATTGACGGAATTCCAACAGGTGTACTCATGGTTTTTGTGTTTTTATTTATTTACTTATTAATTATAAAAAAGCCCTTAAATCTTAAAGATAAAAGGGCTCAGTTCTGTTATTCTAATGCTTGTTTTAAATCATTAATTAAATCGGCAACATCTTCTACTCCAACACTTAGTCGAATTAAAGAATCAGTGATTCCATTTTTTATTCTTTCTTCTTTAGGTATTGCTGCATGCGTCATTGTTGCAGGATGCCCAATTAGAGACTCTACTCCTCCTAATGATTCAGCCAGACTGAAAACTGAAGTCTTATTCAGAACTTTAAGTGCTTCCTGTTTACTGTCTCCAACTAAACTAAAAGAAATCATACCTCCAAAGCCTAACATTTGTTCTTTGGCTATTAAATGATTTTTGTGATCACTTAATCCTGGCCAATAAACTTTATCTACTTTGTTGTGACCTTTTAGAAAACTAGCAATCTCTAAGGCATTTTTACAATGCGCTTGCATTCTTAGGTGTAGCGTTTTAATTCCTCTTAAAACTAAAAAAGCGTCCATTGGTCCACAAATAGCTCCACTACTATTTTGAATACGATAAATCTCTTTTCCTAATTTTTCATCTTTACAAACTAATATTCCCATCACTACATCTGAATGACCTCCTAAATATTTTGTTGCTGAATGCATTACAATATCAGCCCCCAAATCTAAAGGGGTTTGTAAATAAGGTGTAGCAAAAGTATTATCGACTGCTAATAAAATATTACTCGAATTTATTAAACCTGCAATTGCTTTAATATCTATGATTTGTAATGTAGGATTTGTTGGCGTTTCAACCCAAATCAGTTTGGTTTTAGTGTTAATCGTAGCTTTTAAAACATCAATATTTCCAAGATCTATAAAATGAAAAACGATACCATATTGCTCAAAAATGGTTTTAAAAATACGGTATGTACCTCCATATAAATCATTTGTTGCAATTACCTCATCACCTGGCTTTAGCATTTTTAAAACACAGTCAATTGCGGCTATTCCAGAACCAAATGCAGCACCGAATTTCCCGTTTTCTAATGCTGCAATATTACTTTCTAAAGCACTTCGTGTTGGATTAGCTGAACGTGCATATTCAAAACCTTTATGATTTCCTACACCATTCTGAATGAAAGTCGAGGTTTGGTAAATCGGAGTCATAATTGCCCCTGTAGCTGAATCTGGAGTTAAACCTGCATGAATTGCTTTTGTTCCGAACTTCACTTTTACCTTATGGTTTAGTTTAATTAACTTTTTGCAAAATTATTATATTTTACAATAATCAGCAAACATATCCCCCTCCTTTTATTTAAAAAAATCGTCTTCAATAAAACTAAAACTTTTATCTATTTTTGAAAACATTATTTATGAAAAATTCAACGTTATTAATCGCTTTCTTCCTTGGCTGTTTAACGACTTATTCACAAGAAGACTCTTTAAAAAAAGAACATCGCTCTATAGATTACGTGCAGTTCAATACTATCGATAACCCTGCGAATGTAGGGATACAAAATAAAAACTTATATCTTTCTACTTTCTCTGATTTACCTAACAATTCATTTAATGAAGTTCATAATCGAATCGGAATAGATGGGTACTTGAATGAGAAAGAAACTTTTGGAATAGGATTGTATTATTCTGTAGATAATTGGAGTAATTATCTTATTGATAAAACACTAGGGGTAGCATTCAAATAAAAAATAAATTTCATTTAGGTTTAGGTATTGAACGGATAGCAAGTATTAAAGACATTACTAACCTTACGTTTGGAGATATGATTGATCCGCAAAAAGGCTTTATTTATAGTACGGCTGACTCATTAGCATTATTAAACCAAAGTATTTCATCTGTAAATATAAAACCTGCCTTTATTTACAAAGGAAATAAACTAAGAGTTGGAATAGAGTTGAGCCATATTAATAATTCAAATAGTTCATTTACAAATGAATTTTATAACAAAAGGACAGAAACAGCTATTAATGCCTCTTACTTATTTAATCTTCAACCCAAATGGGACTTAATTCCAATGATAAGGTATACCAATACTTTTCAAAACAAGCTTTTAGAATTACATACTATACTAATTTATTCTTTAGATAGGAAGCAACATTTTTTAGATTTAATTTTTAGTAATCAACGTTCAATAGCCTTTAAATATGGAATAAATTTTAATCAAAGATTTAGATTTTTTGCACAATTAAATAAACCTTTAGTGTCTCCAGATTACTTTCCAATATCTGTACAAGGAGGAGTTCAATATTCATTTAACAAAAAAACTAAATAGTTATGAAGTATATTTTCTCTGTTTTAATATTATTAAGTTTTTGGAGTTGTAAAAAATCGGCTAACTCTAATCTAGGTGCTTGTAAGACATTTTATGAAAGTAATAATTCGACAATTGTAATAGACAATATTGAAATCCAAGATTTTTGCTATCTAGAAGGGAACGACTATTTGATTGATATAAGTAGTTTAAACCTTACAAACATATCTTGGAATACAGAAGACTCAACATCTGTTATAGAAGTCAATAAAGCAGGAGTATATAATGGAAGTGGAATCAATTCAGCTAACGAAGTTGTAAAGTTTACATTTGAGGCAAATAACTGTAATAATGTAATCTACATTCCAAACTCTTTTACTCCTAATAATGATGGAATAAATGATGTTTGGGCACCAATACTTAAATCAACCGCTGTATGTTCCGAAAACTATCAACTACTTATATATGATAATACTCAACAACTAATATACTCTACCAGTACTTCAGGACTCGGATGGGACGGAACAACTCGAGGCTTGGCAGCTAAACAAGGAGTCTACTATTATGAATTAGAGTATAAACGTGAGGATGGTAAAATTACTAAAGAAAGCGGACAAATATTATTACAAGTGTAAAACGGCACGAAAATTGAATACCTAATAAAATGATTTATATTAATTTTACTGTCTTATTGTGTGTCTTATTTTATTCTCATGAAAATATTGCTCAAAAGGAAAAGCATAAAACATTTGAGGGAGTAATTACTTTTAAAATTGAACCTGTTATTAATGGTGTAAATCAACAAACTAATTATTATAAGGGTAGCAAACGTAAAGTTAAACAAGGGGATTGTATTCAATATAAACTTGAAGAAAAAACCTCTGTTACTCATATTACAGGAGATGACACGTTATATATTCATGAGAAAGAATATATAAACGATGAAATTATTTCTACTAAAACAATAAAAAATGCAGATAAAATAGCTGGTATAGAATGTGATTTATTCGAAGTAGAGACTTTATATTATAAAGCCAAATTTTACTATAACAAGGATATTAAACAAGACGTTGATCCTGCTCAAAAAAAAGAAATATTAGCCACACTAAAAAAATATAAAAAACTTAAAACGAAAAACTTTAAAATTCTGAAATTTAATCTTAATGATTATTTTCTTCTAAAGAAAAAATCTATAGCACTAAAAGAAGTTATTGAATACAAAGGAAGTAAATCTTCGAAAACTGCAATAAAAATTGAGAATATGACTTTGAATGAGTCAGCGTTTACGATTCCAGTATTACCATATAAATATTTAAAATAAATTATTTGC
>CALDTD010000130.1 GCA_937924345.1 uncultured Flavobacteriales bacterium
GTAGCTTAAGTTTGTAGCGTCTTCTTCTTTATACTTTACGTTATCTGTAATATTGTATTTAACATGAAGTTTGAATGGAGTTTTCTGATTTATTATTAAATCGGAACAAACAACATTTTTGTGGTTTAACCCCATCCATAAAGACAAACCTCCTTCCCTTTCACCCAAAGCAAGTACAGTTTTATGTTCTTCACTTTCTATTATTGGTTGCCAAAGCGAAAGTAAGCGAGACCAATTTGAAACATCCCATTGAATGATATCATTTACCAGCTCCTTTTTCATGTTACTTTGCGTATGCTACTGCTCTTTTTTCACGTATTACAGTTACTTTAACCTGTCCAGGATAAGTCATTTCTGTTTGTATTTGATGTGAGATTTCAAAAGATAACTCGTCTGCACGTTTATCTGAAACCTTTTCACTTTCTACTAAAACTCTTAGTTCTCTTCCAGCTTGTATTGCATAAGCTTTAGTTACGCCTTCTTTTGTTAAGGCAACGTTTTCTAAATCTTTTATTCTTTCGATATAAGACTCTACAACTTCTCTTCTAGCTCCAGGTCTAGCTCCAGAAATAGCATCAGAAACTTGAACTATTGGAGAGATTAAAGTTGTCATTTCTATTTCATCGTGGTGGGCACCAATTGCATTACAAATGTCTGGTTTTTCACCATATTTTTCTGCCATTTTCATTCCCAAAATAGCATGCGGTAATTCAGGTTCGTTTTCTGGAACTTTTCCTATATCGTGTAGTAACCCAGCTCTTTTGGCTACTTTCGGGTTAAGTCCTAGTTCAGAAGCCATTGTAGCACATAGATTTGCAACTTCTCTTGAGTGTTGTAATAGATTTTGTCCATAAGAAGAACGATACTTCATACGACCTACCATTTTAATTAACTCAGGGTGTAAGCCATGTATTCCAAGGTCTATACAAGTTCTCTTTCCGGTTTCAATGATCTCTTCTGTTAATGATTTTTTTGTTTTAGCAACCACTTCCTCAATTCTAGCTGGGTGAATTCTTCCATCTGCAACTAATTGGTGTAATGATAGACGTGCTATTTCTCGTCTTACTGGGTCAAAACAAGATAACATAATTGCGCCTGGCGTATCATCTACTACGATTTCTACACCTGTTGCTGCTTCTATTGCACGGATGTTTCTTCCTTCACGCCCAATTATTCTACCCTTCATCTCGTCACTATCTATATTAAATACAGATACTGAATTCTCTACTGCTTTTTCGGTTGCAACACGCTGTATAGATTGTATTACAATTTTCTTAGCTTCTTTATTGGCGTTTAGTTTTGCTTCTTCTTGAATCTCTTGAATGTAAGCCATAGCGTCAGTTCTAGCTTCATCTTTAAGTGCAGTAACTAATTGTTCTTTCGCCTCTTCTTTTGTGTATCCACTTAGCTTTTCTAATGCCTGTACTTGTTTATCATGAATTTTTTCTAATTCAGATTGCTTTGTTTCAAAAACTTCAACCTGTCTTGTTAGTTGCTCTTTTAAACGCGTTGTTTCTTTGTCTTTGCGGTTAAATTCGTCAATACGTTTATTTAAAGTTTTATCTTTTTGATTGAACTTATTTTCACGCTCTTGAAGTTTACGATTTTTGTTGTTGACTGTTTTTTCGTGTTCAGATTTTAGTGCTAAAAACTTCTCTTTAGCTTGAAGTATTTTTTCTTTCTTTATAGATTCTGATTTTAATTCAGCTTCTTTAACAAGCGTATCTGCTTTTGCATTTATTCCTTTGCTTAAAAAGAAATAAGCGACTGCTACACCAGCTACTAAACCGATGATTAGTCCTATTATAATTCCAGTAATCCCCATTTTTTTAATTTCTTTCTTTGTGTTAATTCAACACGGTTACACTTATACATAGACAAGAATCATTTCTTGTCTGGCAAGTTTAAGAAAGGTAGAAGGTGTAATTTATTTTCTTAAAAACGTTTTGATTTTTTCGTCTAAAGCTTCAATTTCTTTTTCGTTTTTTTCTTGTTCTAACGATTTGCTTTGTTTTAGTAAATCAGTAGAAAATTGTAAAGAAGTCATAGCCAATAGGTCTTGCATATCCCTAACGGCATAGCTAGATTGTAAATCTTTAATGTTTTTATTAATTGCATCAGCAGCCTTACGGATCCCCTCTTCTTCGCTTCGTTCTATTGTAAGCGGATAAGATCTCCCAGCAATATTCACCTTTATAGAAAGTGTCGAGCTCATGCAATTTTTTTTGTATAAATTATTTATTAAGTAGTGCAATGCACTTATCAATTTCTCTTACCATTTCATTAATCTTTAGTTTGACTTCTTTATTTTCTGAAGAAGCACCTTCTAAAGATTTTGCCATTTTTAATACTTTGTATTTGTCGCTCAAGTCCTCCATTTCTGCTTGTTTTGCAGTTGCTTTTATATTCGCTTGCGTTAACTCATTACTCAAAACTTTATTCTGAGATTTAAGCTCACCACAGTATTCCATTAATTGTTGGATACTGATTTTTAAACGATGTAAAGCATCTGAATTCTGCTCCATTTTGTTATTGATTGCGTGTTAGTTTGTGCTAACTTTTAAAACACATTGTACTAAAACAAAGTTACAAATTGTTTTTAGATTATAATCAATAAAGCCAATACTTCTTAAAAAGTTGGTGTTAGTAATTGAGAATTTATGAGTTTTATTAAGAAGAAGAACAGCGTTATCTTTGAATAAAGTATAATCCAGTATTTTATGGTAGAAATAGATGATAAATTAATTTCTTTAGATGTTTTTGAAAAGCGGTTTGTTTGCGATTTGTCTGCTTGTAAAGGAGCGTGTTGTGTTGAGGGTGATAATGGCGCTCCACTTGAGGAAGAAGAAGTAGGAATAATTGAAGATAATTTGGAAGCTATAAAACCTTACATGCGTAAAGAAGGGTTGGATGCTGTTGCTAAAACAGGTGTTTTTTATATGGACGAAGATAACGAGCCAGTAACTACTTTGGTTAACGATGCAGAATGTGCTTTTGTCTTTTTTGATGAAAATAACATTACTAAGTGTTCTATAGAAGAGGCATATAATAAAGGTGATATTTCGTTCAAAAAACCAATATCTTGTCATTTATATCCTATTCGTGTGGCAAAGTTGCGAAATTATTTAGCGGTAAATTATAGTCATTGGAATATTTGTAAAGATGCATGTAAATTAGGTGCAGAATTGAATGTAAAAACATTTCGTTTTTTAAAAGAGCCAATCATTCGTAAATGGGGAGAAGCTTTTTATGAGGATATGGAGCGTGTAGATGCTGAATTAGAAAGAAAAAAGAATTCTTGATCGAAGCATTAGAACATATAGATCAACAGCTTTTACTTTTAATAAATGGGTTAAATAATCCCTTTTTTGATGAGGTAATGTGGATAATTAGTGAGGTTTATTTTGGTGTCCCTTTTTATATCTTATTCATTTATTTATCTATAAAGTTTTTTGGAGTTAGAAGTTCAATTTTAATTATACTTTCTGTAGTAATTGCAGTTTCATTAGCAGATTTAAGTGCTAAATATTTATTTAAAGAAGTATTTTTGCGTTACCGTCCAACACATAATTTGCTGATTAAAAATCAAGTTCATTTAGTCAATAATTATAGAGGAGGAATGTATGGGTTTGTTTCTTCGCATGCTGCCAATATGTTTGCTGTAGCAAGTGCATTTGGATTTTATTTCCGAATGAAAAATAAATATCTTTTTTATGCATTATTGTTTTGGGCTGCATTAATAGCTTACAGTAGAATGTATTTAGGGGTTCATTATCCAAGTGATGTTTTCGTTGGGTCGCTTTTAGGAGCTTTGATTGGTTTTCTGAGTTTTAAAATCTCAAAAAAATACGTGTTAAGATGAGTCTGGGTTTAGCAATTTTTTTTGGTGGAGGCTTAGGTAGTTTGGCTCGCTATGGTTTAGCAGAGTTAACCAAAAAGTTATGGCTGGGTTCTTTTCCTTTGGGAACATTGCTGGCTAACATGCTAAGCTGTGTTGTTATGGGGGTGTTTCTATTTTTATTTATGGAAAAGCTAAATTCCCAAACGTTAAAAGCTTTTGTGTTAATTGGTTTTTGCGGAGGTTTTAGTACATTTTCTACATTTAGTAAAGAAACATTAACATTATTTCAAAGTGGTAATTTTGGAGTTGCAATTGCAAATGTTTTAATTAATATGCTTTTTTGTTTATTGGTATTGTGGCTATTTTCTGCTAAGAATATTAATGTTTAATATTAGTCGAAATAGTTATAGAAAGTAACTTTAAAATTTTTAAACCAAAACTTATTTAGTTGGTTGTTATAAAGAAAAATACTAAAATCACTTTCGTTTTCTCTTCCTTTTCCAAAGTCAAAAACGATTTCTTTGTGCATCCACTTTTGTGATGATCTAATGTATTGTATTATGCGCTTACTTTTTTGGATATTCTCTGTTGAGTTTTTTAAGTTTTTATTACAAGTAAGATTTGCGCTCGCTCTCATGAATTCAACTTTTCCATCGAATTCAACTTTAACGTAAGTTCCATAGTTATTGCTAAAAATAGAATCTGATTGCGCTTCAAACAAAGTGATAAACATATTGTTTTTATCTATTATGTTTATTTTTTCTGTCTCTCGTATGTTAACAGTAATTGAGTCAATTACTTTGTAATCTTTATAGGGAGTAGAAGGGTCGTAAGTTATAAAATCAAAATCCGAAGAGGTTTTCATAAAAGTTTGCCAATACTTTTCGTAATTCATGCTGTCCCAATGCATAATTCCCCAAGAATATTGATATGAATACACAATGTTTAGTGGTATACAAAAAAGAGCGGTTAAGTAAAAAGCTGACCTTACTCTAAAATGAAATTGATTTAGGGCCAAACCGAGTAGAATCAAAATGATTGGGATGAAATCCATCCAAGGTCGCATTCCTAAACTTCCACCGTACCACCAACACCACCAAGAAGAAATAACATAGTTGTTAGCTATAAAGAAAATAAGAAACCATATTTTTAGCCATTTATCTAGTTTACTTAATAATATGATGATTAAAGATATAAATAGCAATGGGGCGTAAACAAATAATCCTTTTTTGTAGGAGAATAGAACTTCAAAAAAAGCTGGGCTAGAAAAATCGAAACCTTCGTCTGTGTAGGTCCAAAGTATAAAAGAGCCCGATTGTAATTTCCAGTAATAAAGTTGAATAAACAATAAGCCTCCTCCAATCAATAAAGTATAGAGGTAAGCTACTCTTTGTTTTAAAAACCAACTAATTATTTGTTTTGAGTTTCCGTTTATTAAAATAAAAATCGGAAAGCATAATGCGATTAAAATGTCTGTTGGTCTGATTAATAAAAGTAAAGAGAGAAAAAAGACTAGGCCTAGAAAATAATGTAATCTTGGTTTTCTGGTAAATTCATTACAAATATATAGCGAAATAGAAATAGTAAAAAAGGCATAAATATGAGAAAAAGAAGATTCATAAGATGCAAGCTCTAGTAATTGAGTGCCCAGAGCAAAGAGAATAATTAGAAAAAATATAATTTCTCTTTTTATGCTGAGTTTTGTTGCTAGTTTTTTAAAGTAAAATAACCCTAGTATTAAGTAGAAAACTCCAGCAAAACATATTGCAAGTTGATAAGGGAAAGTGTAACCATTTGGTCGGTAACTTTCATTTGGGTGTATTGCATGCAGCGTCTTTGTTATTAGGTGAGTAGTAATAAAAAAAGGAGCCATTAAGATAGAAGTTCCCACAAAATATTTGTTCTGCTTGTTTCCAGGTGTTCGATCAAAATTTATATAATGATCTTGATTGTCACTAATTTGATGTTCTTTTTTAATAAAAGTGGAAGGCAAGTAACTATAATATCCTATACCATCTGAAGTAATAACATTATATTGATTTATATCATACTTTATATCATGCTTTTGCATTCTAAAAACAAATCCTAAGCAAAAGACGATTGTAAAAAGGATGCTCCATAAAACTAAGGAGCGTTTATTGTAAGTGAAATGTTTTTGAAGTAATATTTTATTAGTCTTAAAAGTCATTATGTTACAAACATAATTTTTTCTAGTCTTTATTTAATCCTTTACGATAATATAATTCTAAACGTTAAAATCAAAAAAGTTATATTTGCTTTTATGAATGAGTCAACACCTGTTTTTGAGGCGAGAAACATTGTAAAGCGTTATGCCAATCATACTGCGCTAGATGATGTTAGTATTAGTGTGCCTGCTCAAAGTATTTTTGGTTTATTAGGGCCAAACGGAGCTGGAAAAACTTCTTTAATTCGAATTATCAATCAAATTACTGCCCCAGATAGTGGAGCTGTTTTTATTAATGGAGAACCATTAAAGAGAGAACATATAGAAGTAATTGGATATTTGCCAGAAGAAAGAGGACTTTATAAAAAAATGAAAATCGGCGAGCAGGCTATGTATTTGGCTCAACTTAAGGGAATGCCTAAAGCTGAAGCAAAAGCCGAGTTGAAAAAGTGGTTTATAAAGTTTAAGATAGAAGGGTGGTGGAATAAAAAAATTGAGGATTTATCGAAAGGTATGGCTCAAAAAATTCAGTTCATAACCACAATTATTCATAAGCCTAAACTGTTAATTTTAGATGAGCCTTTTAGCGGTTTTGACCCAATTAATGCCAATTTAATTAAGAATGAGATAATGGAATTGCGCGAAAATGGAGCGACGATTATCTTATCTACGCACAATATGGAGTCTGTCGAAGAGATTTGCAGTCATATGGCGCTGATTAATAAGTCTAAAAAGATTTTAGGTGGAGAAGTAAAAGAAGTAAAAGAAAGTTTTTCTAAAAATCAGTATAAAATTGAATTTAAAGGAAATATGGTTGCTTTTGCCAATGCCGTTTGGGGTGGTTGGGAAATGATAGAAAAAGAAGAGCTAAATAAAGATCATTTTTTAGTTCATGTTAAGCTAAACGAAGGTGTATAATTAAATAACTACTTAAAAGAATTGTTAGAAGCTGTTGAGGTTATTAGTTTCAATAAAGTAACACTAAGTATGAACGAGATTTTTATAAAAATGGTCAATGAAAATTCAGAACCTGTAAATACAAACGAAAATGAGTAAGATAGGTTTAATAATTAAAAGAGAATACGTAAGTCGAGTTTCTAAAAAGTCATTTTTATTAATGACCATTTTAGGTCCAATTTTGTTAGTTGGGTTTATGGTTGGAGCGATGCTTTTAGGTAAACAAGATGATAAAAGTCAACGTATTTTAATACACGATGAAACATTATTAGTTTATGATAACTTTACGGAGCCTAGCGAAGCGACAAAACAGCGTTTTAAACTAAATATTTTCGATAAAACAGGCGATAAAAATTATGACCAAGCTATTGAAAAATTTAAAAAAAATGACAGCATAGATTTACTGCTTTATATTCCTTCAAATATAGTTGGTACAAATGCAAATGTTGGTAAAATTTTGTATAAAGAAGCACCAAGCTCAAAAACGACACTTTTTTTGGAACGTTTAGTCAATGAAAGTATAGAGAAGTTAAAGCTTGAAAAGTTGAATGTTTCTATGGATACTTACAAACGTTTAAAAAACAAAGTAAACCTACAAACTGTAGATGTAAAAACAATGGAAAGTTCTAATGTAAAAGGTAGAGCTGTAGTTGGAATGGCATTTGGAGTTTCTATATTTATGTTCATATTTATGTATGGTACGCAAGTAATGAAGGGCGTTATTGAAGAAAAGTCAAATAGAATTGTTGAGGTAATTGTTTCTTCAGTAAAGCCTTTTGAGTTAATGATGGGTAAAATTGTAGGTATCATGTTTGTAGGATTAACTCAGTTTGCTGTTTGGATTATACTCTCTTCAGTTTTAGGTTCTATAGGTTTGTCATTCGTAGGGAGTGAAATGTACTCTGCAGGAAGTCAAGCTGATATTATGAGTGGTCTTTCGGCTGAAGGGGTTTCTAAAATGACTCAAATGCAAGCGGGAATTATTAATGTAATTACAACTGTAAATTGGCCATTAATGATAGGCTTATTTTTCTTTTATTTTATTGGGGGTTATTTATTGTATGGTTCTTTAATGGCAGCAATAGGTGCAGCAGTAGATAACGAAACTGATTCGCAACAGTTTATGGTGCCAATTACTGCGCCGCTAATGTTTGCATATTTTATAGTGATTTTATCTATCGATAATCCAAATAGTCCCGCTATACTGTGGTGTAGTCAAGTGCCATTTACTTCCCCAGTAGCAATGCTGGTTAGAGCAGCAATGGGAGCAGAAGGTTTGTGGTGGCAAATAATCATTTCTATGGTTTTACTAGTTGCTACTTTTATAGGTACTACATGGTTAGCAGGTAAGATTTACCGAACAGGAATTTTAATGCATGGTAAAAAAATCACTTGGAAAGAGTTGGCAAAGTGGTTGAAGTATAAGGGGTAGAAACTATGGATATTTCAATCGTTGTTCCACTTTATAAATGCGATAAGTTCTTAGTAGATCTTTATCAACGAGTTAATACAGTACTTTCTATTAAACAACTAACTTTTCAATTAATACTGGTTAATGATGGAAGTCCTGGAGATGACTGGGAGGTCGCGTCAAAACTAGCAAGGGAGAATAAAGAAGTTATTGCAATTAACTTAAGTAGGAATTTTGGACAACACCAAGCAATTACAGCTGGTCTAACTCATGCAAATGGTGATTGGGTAGTTGTTATGGATGGAGATCTTCAAGATCAACCAGAGGAAATAATAAATTTATATAATAAAGCTAACGAAGGTTACGATATAGTATATGCTCAACGAAAAGTAAGAATAGACTCTGGGTTAAAGAAATTGTCTTCTAGGTTTTATTATGCCGTTTTTTCTTATTTAACAGATAGCAAGCAAGATAAGTCAATTGCTAATTTTGGAATATATAAGAGAAAGGTAATCAAGGCTATATTATCGATGCAAGATTACGATAGATATTTTCCTACAATGTCTCAATGGGTTGGATTTAAAAGCACAAAGCTTGAGGTCAAACATGCAGGTCGAGATGGAGAAACAGGTTACAGTTGGTCTGCGTTAATAAATTTAGCTTTTAATAATATTATTGCTTACTCAGATAAGCCATTACGATTAACTGTTAAGTTAGGGGCTATTATTTCTTTTTTGTCTTTTTGTATTGGGGCTTTTTATTTAGTTCAAGGGCTAATGGGGGTAATAAAAGTAGAAGGCTTTGTAAGTATTATTATTTCTATTTGGTTTCTTTCAGGTATCATAATTATGATTTTGGGTGTAATAGGAATTTATGTAGGTAAGGTTTACGAAAAGGTGAAAAACCGTCCTGTATTCATTGTCTCAGAAGTGATTAACCAAGATGATATAACTGATCGATTATGAAAGATGCCATTTGTAAACGGTTAGATTGGGATTCAACTTTTTTTAAAAAAGAAGTTGGAGAATTGATACTAGATGAAGGCTATGATTACAGAATTAAGCAAGGTTTTGATGTCGTTTATGTAAAGTCAAAAACTAATTTTGATATAAACCTCAAAAATTATAAGCAAACATTAGCTCAAGTAAAAGTATTATTTTCAAAAGAGTTAAATTCAGTTTCAGTTTTTAAAATTGATAATATTCTTTCTGTTTTAAATAAAGACTTTAATGCTGAACAGCTGAAGCAATTGGCATTTGAAAGTGGAAAATATAGTCGTTTTCTTTTAGATCCTTATTTTCAAAAAGAAAAGTTTGAACAACTCTACGAGAAATGGATTTTTAATTCTTTTTATGAAGGATTTGCTGATGATGTGTTAGTTTATAAAGAAAACGATCAAATACTTGGTTTTGTGACTTATAAAAAGAAGGTTAATTTTGCTACCATAGGTCTGATTGCAGTTTCTCCCAACCAACAAGGAAAAGGAATTGGTTCTGATTTAATACAAGCAGTAGAATGTCAGTTAAGTAAAGATTGTATTTCAGTTTTGAAAATCCCTACACAGCTCGAGAATATAGGGGCTTGCAAGTTCTATAAAAAACTTGGATATAATATAGTCGAGAAAGAACATATTAAACATTTTTGGAACAA
>CALDTD010000131.1 GCA_937924345.1 uncultured Flavobacteriales bacterium
ATGGTGAGGAAATTTTTGATGAAAATTACAATCAAATATACCAAAAAATCAATTATTTCTATAACTATAACAATATAGTAGGAATTCATTTCAATGAAGATTGGTATTTAGCTAAAAATCAATTCGATATAATCAAAAAAGTAAACTCAATTTCGTTCTTAGTTAAAAATTACAATGAATTAGGCAATCTACTCCCAGAACCAAAACTACTCCCTTTTAAAATAAAATTTAAATAGTAACTTTACCTTCATGTCAAAAATAGAAACATTAGACCAAAAAATAGCCGAATCAAAACTTGGTGGAGGCGAAAAAAGAATAGCATCTCAACATAAAAAAGGAAAACTAACTGCAAGAGAACGTATTCATTTTTTAATGGATAAAGGTTCTTTCGAAGAAATTGGAGCTTTTGTTACGCATCGTTCAACTAACTTCGGGCTAGACAAAACTAAGTTTTTAGGAGATGGTGTAGTTACAGGTTACGGAACTGTTAATGGACGATTAACCTATGTTTTTTCTCAAGACTTTACAGTTTTAGGTGGCTCTTTGGCAGAAGCACATGCAGAAAAAATCTGTAGAATAATGGATTTAGCTATGGAAAATGGAGCACCTGTTATTGGTTTAAACGATAGCGGAGGGGCAAGAATTCAAGAAGGAGTCGTTTCTTTAGGTGGATATGCAGATATTTTTTACAAAAACACATTATCCTCTGGTGTTATTCCTCAAATTTCAGGAATAATGGGACCTTGTGCTGGTGGTGCAGTATACTCTCCTGCTTTAACCGATTTTATTTTAATGGTCGAAAACACATCTTATATGTTTGTGACAGGACCAAACGTTGTAAAAACAGTAACAAACGAAGAAGTAACTGCAGAAGAACTAGGTGGAGCATCAACACATTCTACAAAATCTGGAGTAACTCATTTCTCCTGCGCAAACGAGATTGAAGCCATTACAAATATTAAAAAGTTGTTGTCTTACATTCCTCAAAACTGTGAAGAAAAACCTCCTGTTATAGATTATGACATGAATCAAGATGAGACTAGAGCTGTTTTAGATTCAATAATACCAGACAACCCCAACCAACCTTACGATATAAAAGAGGTAATTAATGGTTTAATCGACGTAGACTCTTTCTTTGAAGTACACAAAGATTATGCAGAAAATATCGTTGTCGGTTTTGCACGTTTAGCTGGTAGATCAATAGGAATTGTTGCCAACCAACCATCAATGCTTGCTGGTGTTTTAGATGTTGAAGCCTCTAAAAAAGGGGGACGTTTTGTTCGCTTTTGTGACGCTTTTAATATTCCTTTATTAGTATTAGAAGATGTACCAGGTTTCTTACCAGGGACAGATCAAGAATGGAATGCTATTATTACAAACGGAGCAAAACTACTGTACGCATTCAGCGAAGCTACTGTTCCTAGAATTACAGTAATTACACGTAAAGCCTATGGTGGAGCTTATGATGTAATGAACTCTAAACACATTGGTGCAGATATGAATTATGCTTGGCCAACTGCAGAAATTGCAGTAATGGGAGCAAAAGGAGCTGCAGAAATCATCTTTAAAAATGAAATTAAATCTGCTGAAAACCCAGAAGAAAAGTGGAAAGAAAAAGAAGCAGAATATTCTGAATTATTTGCTAATCCTTACAATGCAGCCTCTCGTGGTTATGTAGACGAAGTGATTAAACCAAATGAAACGAGAAGAAAATTAATTCGTGCCTTTAAAATGTTAGAAAAGAAAGCTGTATCGATTCCAAAGAAAAAGCACGGAAATATTCCATTATAAGTTTAGTTATTTGTTAGTATATGGCATGATGATTGTTATTTTCAATTAAAATCATCGTTATGAAAAAAGTTTTTTACATTACTATTTTAACTGTAGGTTTACCAACTTTAGGCTTTAGTCAGTCTAATTGCGAACTAAAAGCTAGCAATCAAACAACCAATTCAGTTAAGATTAAAAAGGAACTCAAAAAATTAAAAAGAAAAGAGGCTAACGCAAGAAGAGTTAAACAAGAAAGGAACTTTAATCCACAACGTGATAGAGTTTTAAGAGATCCTATTAATAGAAACTTATATAACGAGCAATTTCGGGGAAGCCTGCACCATAGATACAATAACAGACCTATAAATCTTTAATTACTACCATTATGAAAACGACAACAACGATTATTGCGATAATGTTAACATTATCATTTTTTGGACAAGAAGCAGATCAAAACCCAAATGCAAATAGAAGCGCTGAGAAATATGCAGCAAAAAAAGACATGGCTTCTAAAGAGCAGGGAATAACACAGCAAGAGACTTATGAAGTTACAGACTGGCGTGAGGAAAAAGCAAAGGATAAAGACTTACGTAAAGAAAGAAGACATGAGTTGAGAAAACTAAGAATAGAAAGAGATATTCAAAACAGAAGGTTTTACAACAATAATTGGAACAGAAACAATAGATGGAATAGATATCCAAGACCATATGGTAATCCCTACCCATATAACTTCTAATATCAATCAAATATTACTTAAACAAAACATTACTTAAAATTAGCATTATGAAATTATTTAACTTAAAAAATATTATTTTCCTTTTTGTTTTGGGTATAACTGTAGCAAGTTGTAGTCGAAAAGTAACAAGAGTTGATATTGACGAACAGATAGATCTTAGTGGAAAATGGAACGATACAGATTCGAAAATGACTTCTGAAAAACTAACTGAACAAATGACATCTGAACAGTGGTTAGCCGATTTTTTACAAGCTCATAATGGCAATAAACCAGTTATGATAGTTGGTTTTGTTAAAAATAAATCTCATGAGCATATAGAATCTGAAACATTCATTAAAGATATAGAGCGAAATTTAATCTTAAAACAAAAGGTAAGAGTTGTTCAGGGAGGAGAAAAAAGAGAACAACTTCGTTTAGAAAGAGCAGATCAACAAGATAACTCTTCTGTTTCAACAATGAAAAAATGGGGATTGGAAGTTGGAGCGGACTTTATGATGCAAGGAAGCATAAATTCTACAGTTGACCAAATGGGGAAGAAAAAGGTAGTTGAATACCAAATTAATTTAGAGTTGACCAATATGGAAACAAATGAAATTGTTTGGGTTGGTGCTGAAAAAATTAAGAAATATATCAAAAGATAAATGATTAA
>CALDTD010000132.1 GCA_937924345.1 uncultured Flavobacteriales bacterium
TTCATCATCGTTTTTTAATCCGTCAAATCCAACATCTTGGTTAATTCTGTTATTTGGGTCGTTATCAAACGCATTTACAATAATCTGAGTAGTTGGTACTCGCCCCCAAGCTGTTGTTGTCATTGTTTGAGGATTAAATTCACCATCGGTTGATAAACCATTCTCAAATGATTTTTGCCCGTCTTTTAGAATGTCTTCAGAAATGTTTCCTAGGTTGAAATACAAATCTCCCCCTGTTGTATTTGGAGAATCTTCATTTGATGCAGGTTCTCCATCGCTATTAGATGCTTGATCGCTAAATGGGTCCATCATCCAAAACTGTATAAACTCTACGTTCGCTGCTTCAAAATCGTTTGTAGTAAGTGGACGCATAATTCCACCCCAACGTGTTCTTGGATTATTCAGGCCACCTGTATTTGGGTTTGCACCAGCAGAAATTGAAGAAGGTAAAGCATCAAAATTATAAGGCCCTCTTTCTGATGGATAGTAATTTAAATCAAAAACAGGAATATTTGTTAACTGTCCTGTACCTAACTGTTGGTTAGGAAAAACCTCAGATATTAATACTTGTCGTGTGCGATTATCTCTTTGTATAGGGCTGTCTTTTATGTAATCTGGAGTTTGATTACCATTGTTTAAGAATAATGGATCTATAACATGCCAAGCTAATCTTGCTCTGTTTTTCCCATAACGTAAATCGTTATTTTCTTTTCCTTCTGGGAATAAATCTTCTTGACCTTGCGGAACAGAAGCTAATACCCAACTGTTATAAGAACGAATATCTATAGCTGATTGACTTCCTTCAAAAGCATCTATGTAAGAAACTCCACCATCTCCAATGGCTTTGTTGTATCCAGGTATCAATGCTGCAACCTCTCCGTTAAACGTTACCGTAGATTTTTCTTTTGTATTTATTAAAGGGATTTTATCAATTAATTTAGTTAATAATGGAACTTCTCTTTTAAAACCTCCGTCTAACCCAAGCATTGTGTTAGAGATTGGCTCATCACCAATGTTTACTTTTTGTGTTAATGGTCGTTCAGTAAGGTGCATTATTGTTGCTCCGACATTCGCATTTTTGCTAATTCTATAATCTAAATGTGTACCGACTAAAGATTTTGTTTGAATACTAAATAATGAATTACTTTCTAAAGCAATCTTTATTGGAGTTCCCGAACTCAAAATACCATCGTCTAGTATTTTAACGCGCCCTAAGTTGTAATCTACTGTGTAATGAACACCTTCTTGTAATACCCTTCCCCCTGCAGTTACAACTACAGAACCTTCTGGTATGTTTAATGCATTCAACGAAATTTCTGAACTTACAGAAGATTGATAAGTACCT
Organism: uncultured Flavobacteriales bacterium; assembly: GCA_937924345.1. Classification (GTDB taxonomy): domain Bacteria; phylum Bacteroidota; class Bacteroidia; order Flavobacteriales_D; family Parvicellaceae; genus S010-51. Next base: position 1,346 of record CALDTD010000132.1, read on the forward strand.
TTTATCTTAAAACGGTTTAGTTCAGGTATTTGCCTTGCTGCAGTAACTGTACTATCGTAAAGCGGATCAAATACAATCGTTTTTCTAACATTTGAAGAAACCCCGGCATCAGCTAGTCTATCATCTAAAGTTTTACCAAATGGTTCTTTCGTTGTAAAGTATAACCTTCCGTTTCTAGGGTTTATAGTTCCTGCATTATTAATAACACCATTATTTGCTGTAATTGGAACAAAATCAAAAACTCCATCAGAGAAAGGTCGTTGTTGTTGATCTAATCGGTCTAGACCAATTAATTGGGTAATTAGTCTTGTTTGTACTTGCTCTTTAGGAATGAAATTTATGTCTACACCATTACTTGGATTAGTATACACAATATCTAAGCGAAAATTTTCAGCATCTACTTGGTAAGCACCTAGAGAATAAACGTTTTTCATCATTAAATCCCATAGTTTTTTTAATGGGTTTCTTACTGTAGATTTCAGTAATTTAAGATACAAAGAGTTTTGTCCAGTAATTCCGTCTGTAGAAAATTCTCCAACTTGATATGTCTCTCCGTTAAACGTATATTGATAGGCTACCGCAAGAACTTCATCATTATTTAAAGATTGATTTAAAGAAACATAACCCAATAGTGCATTATAGGTATATTCATTTGGTGTTAATAATCTAGCATTTTGAAGTTTTTCATACTCAACACTTTGATTCATATTATAACTAGGGCCAGAAAGTATATTTGATGAAGTAGCATAGTCACGTATTCCAGGATTACTAGTTATGCTACTATAAAGGTTGTTATGGTTGTTGCTAGGTTGAGACGGGGAGTTATTATTCCAACTTGGATTCTCCATATTGTTTGGGTTACTTTCACCTAAATCAGTAAAGGCTATGATGTTTCTAGTCTCGTCAAAATCATTAGTACGGTTAGTTACCCATACTTCTATTCTTTGTATTTGAATCCCAGAAGTAACTACAGGCATAGTTTCTAGAGATTCATCGTATTCATCACGAAAGTGATAATTTAAAAAGTAATGTCTATTTTCTTCATAATTATCGGCAAAAATTTCAAACTCACTTATTTGAGCTCCTCCTGCAACTTCAATCTCTTTCTTTTCTCCTTTTTGTTGAGATAAGACAGTTGTTGTGGTTAATTTACCAAATTTTAATTCTGTTTTAATCCCAAATAAACTCTGCGAACCTGTAATTAAAGAACTATTTAAGGGCATACTAACATTACCTGCTTCTATTTTTTGAATAATGTCATCTTCTTCTCCTGAGTAATCAAGTTTTAATTGATTATCAAAGTCAAATGTTGCCTCTGTATTGTAGTTGAAGCCAATTTGCATTAAATCTCCAATTTTTCCAGTTAAATTCATTTGAATTTGCTGATCAAAATCGAAAGTTGTGATTCTTCTTTGCTTAACTGGAATAATTGGATTTTCTGTTTTAGATATGTTTAAACCAAAGCTTAACTCAGCACTACCTTGTGGACGAATCTCTATAAAATCGCTACCAAAAATTTTTCGAACTCCTTTTCCAGCATTTATTTTAGGTAATAAGCTGTTATCATCGCTCTTGTCTTCTCTTGCTTCATTTACTTGTTCATCAACTCGATCTTTCCAAAACTGATCCATTGATTTGTTATTCTGATACTGAAGGTATTCTTCTAGTGTCATCGAACTTGGGGGGCGGTAATTTATATTGTCTCCTGCTTTAGATGTGAAAACACATTTACCAGTGGCAGGGTCATATTGTACATCATAATCTAAATTCAATGGGTCTTTAAAATCAATTAATCCACCAGATTGTGAAGGGTCTTGATTATCCTCTAAAGGATAGATTAAATTTGTAGAGTCTCCCTGAGCATTAAATTGCCCAACTGATGTTGCTAAAAACAATAACAAAATTGCTATCGAATTTGCCTTTGACTGTAATATGTGAATGCTATTTTTCAAAAATAATGTTAAATCTAACAAAACAATAAACGGCAAAAATAGAATAAATTGCTTTTAGAGTGAATTAAATACAATTAATTCCCTTTTAATACTGTTTTAATTAAGTCTTCAACGGTGATGTCGGTATCAGCTTTAGCTAAAATTTTATCAATATTAGTGCTAGCTTTTTTCTTATCTATTCCTAAAACAACTAATGCAGAAAGGGCTTCTAGCTTAATTGTTCCATGTTTTGTGGTTACAGTTTCTATTTCTATTCCCGTTTTTTCAACTTTATCTTTTAAGTCAACTATTATTCGTTGTGCAGATTTAGCTCCAATTCCTTTTACTTGTTTAAATGTATTTACATCGTCTGATAAAATAGCATTTGCTGCTTCTCCCGCAGTTAATGAAGATAATATCATTCTAGCAGTACTTGGCCCAACTCCAGAAACACTTACTAAAAGACGATACATTTCACGTTCTTTTCTAGTTCCAAAACCAAAAAGAGTATGGGCGTCTTCTCTTATTGATAAATGAGTAAATAACCTTACTCTTCCTTTGTCTGGTAAGCTAGAGAAAGTGGTAAGTGTAATATGTAAAAAATAACCAACTCCATTTACATCGATCACTGCATAAGCAGGATTTTTTTCTTCTAAAATGCCATCAATATGTGTAATCATTTGTTACTATTTTCTAGTTTGAACGTCAGCAACTGCAACAGTTACCATATTTAAAATTTCCCTTACCGAAGAACCAATTTGGAGGACATGAACTGGTTTTTTTACTCCCATTAAAATTGGACCAATTGCTTCTGCTTCTGCCATTTCTTGAACCATCTTATAGGCAATATTTCCTGCGGATAAATTTGGGAAGATAAATGTATTTGTAGTTCTGTTTGCTAGTTGAGAAAAAGAGAAAAAATCTGACATTAACTCTTTGTTTAAGGCAAAATTTGCTTGGACTTCTCCGTCAACAATAAGATTTGGTTGTTCTTCATGTAAAATCTTAGTAGCATCTCTCATTTTTACAGAGTCTTCACCTTCCGAAGAACCAAAGTTAGAATAAGATAACATTGCAATTCTTGGTTGAACTTTAAAACGGCGAACTATTTTTGCTGTTAGCGTAGTGATATCTGCTAATTCTCTAGCTGTTGGATTTGGGTTTACAGTAGTATCTGCAAAGAAAAGAGGCCCTTTCTTAGTCATAAGAATGTACATCCCCGCAATTTTATTTATTCCTTCATCTATACCTATGACTTGTAGAGCTGGACGAATTGTATCTCTATAGTTACGAGTTAAACCTGAAATTAAAGCATCAGCTTCACCTGTTTCTACCATTGCTGCACCAAAGTAATTTCTTTCTTTCATTACTTTTTGAGCTTCGAACAA
>CALDTD010000133.1 GCA_937924345.1 uncultured Flavobacteriales bacterium
AAGCACAAACTAAACTATTTATGATCATAGCGAACTCCCCCATAAATTTTTCAGACTTTCACGACTTAATAATCTAGCTGCAGCCATAGAGGTTAAGAAATTTAACATTGCGTAAGCTAGGGCTAAATCAACAAACATTCCAATTTTGCCGTTAATAAAGCCAATAATGACCAAAACTGCTGTTGTTTTAGCTCCAATGATATTCACGGCTATTAATCTATCTATTGGAGTTGGTCCAACCATTAAGCGAAATAAACCAACTCCCATTAACAAGAGAATTAAAGAACCAATAATAATAAAAAAATTAATCATATCCACTTTTAAAATTAACTTTGACAAAAAGCACTTTGAACTTGACTCTCAAGGGGCTCCGGTAAATCTCCAGCAGATTTTTCTGAAATTGCATGAACCGTAAAAATATTATCTTCGACTAAAACTGTTACAGTTCCTGGAGTTAAAGTAATTGATTGAGCAAAAACATACTTAGCAAAATCATTATCTAGCTTATCGACTTTAATCTGCAACAAACGCGGTTTGATTATTTTTTTTAAGTTTGGATGAAAAGCTAAGTACAGTACATGGGCATTAGCAGTTATCACACTCCACACTAACTGGATAAAAAATACGGGAACTTTTAAGATTTTTAAGTCATTTATATTAATACTTTCTACAGACTCATCCTTTAATATGGTTTTATAAAGAATAGAAAGGGATAAGGAAGAAATAACACCAAGGATAATATGGAACAGATCGTACTTTCCAGAAAAAATTAACCAAGTTATTAGTAGAGAAATAAATGTTAGCATTTCCTTGCCATTAGTAAATTAATATTAGTCTAGATTTGTATTTACTCTTTAAAACTTAAAATTGATGACAATGGCCTTACAATTAACATTATCAGCAACTTAAAAATATAAGGTACTTACTTATCTCGAAATACATATATTTTTAATGATTACAATACTACTTATAGATTTAGAAACAAGTGCAAGTGAGAATTTTATTTACTTAAAGATATAGAGTAAATTAAACATCTTATAATTGCTATTTAACTTAAGTGTTGCTAGCCTACGATCATGGATTGGGAAACAAGAAAATACAAAAAAAATAAGCCAGAAGTACCTTTTAAGAATATATTTGATAACCCGGCTTCAATGCTAGGCTTAGGAGTATTATTTCTTATAGGCTTCGGACTCTACTCAAGTTTTTACACTGTTCAAACAGATGAAAGGGCGGTCGTTACAAGATTTGGTAAATATAAAGACACAAGGATGCCCGGCTTGCAATTTAAGCTTCCTTACGGTGTTGATAAAGTCTACATAATCAAAACTTCCATTATGCAAGAAGAGTTTGGCTTTCAAGCTCCTGCAAACAGATCAATTAAAAAATTCTATATGCCAAGATCAAGAGTCAGAAGAAACTATGACGAAGAGTCTCTTATTCTTACTGGGGATCTTAACGTAGCGGATGTTGAATGGGTAGTTCATTATAAAATTGTCGATCCCAAGAATTTCATATTTAAAGTCAGAGACCCAATTAAAAATATTAGAGATATATCTCAAGCAACTATGAGAAGAGTTGTTGGGGATAGAACAGTAAATGAAGTTCTAAACGTTGGTAGAAGTGAAATAGCTGATGAAGCTAAAATACTAACGCAGGAAATTTTAGATAAATATGAAATGGGTATTCAAATCGAAGGCGTTAAACTACAGGATGTTAATCCTCCAGAATCTGTAAAACCGTCATTCAATGAAGTTACCGCTGCTAAGCAAGAGCAAGAGCAAGTAATCAACATAGCTGAAAGAAAAAGAAATAGTGTAATACCTAAAGCTTTAGGTGAAAAAGAAAGAAAAATATCAGAAGCAAAGGGTTATTCTAAGGCTATTACTAACAGAGCTGAGGGTGATGTAATTAGATTTACGAAAATGATTCAAGAGTATGAAGCTGCCCCGGACGTAACTAGAACGCGTCTTTATCTGGAGACTCTCGAAGAAGTTATGGAAAAAATGGATGCTCTTACATTTATAGATCCAAATATTAAAGGAGTTTTACCGATATATTCGGAAAAGCAGGCTTTAAAATTTAACAATAAAAAATAGCTGAACTATGTCAAACAACTATAAAAACTTTCATATCACATTAGTAGTAATAATTTTTGCTATAATTCTCATAACCAAGGAAGTATTTTTTGTTGTTCCTGAAGGAATGCAAGCACTAGTCTTTCAATTTGGTAAAGTAATCAAAGAACCAATTACTGAATCTGGTCTGAAAATAAAAATGCCATTTGTTCAGAAAGTACAATTTTTAGAAAAAAGAATATTAAATTGGGATGGTATTCCTGAAAATGTTCCGACGAAAGACAAACAATATTTAATTGTTGATACTACTGCCAGATGGCAAATAAAAGACCCTCTACTATTTAGAAATAGCTTAGAATACGTTGAAAAAGCTGAATCTAGAATTAAGAATATAATTGACTCTGCAACAAGAGATGTAATTTCTGGGCACAACCCCGTTGAAGCTGTAAGAAATACAAATGCTATTCTTAGAAAAATAGAAGAAAGGAAAATAGAACAACAAAAACTCCTAGAAAGCGGCAAACTTGATATCAGCGAAGAAGAAATTACTGGTGAAATACATGCAGTTACTGTGGGAAGAGAAAAATTAAGCAGTATGATTGTTGAAAAAGCTCGCCCTATACTTGAAGGATACGGAATAGATATTGTCGATGTTCAGCTTAGAAGAATTGCATACGAAGATTCTGTACAGCAAACAGTTTACAAAAGAATGATTTCAGAAAGACAGAGAATTGCCGAAAAAATTCGCTCTATTGGTCGAGGAAAACAATCAACCATTGAAGGAACAATAAGCCAAGAGCTGCAACAAATAGAATCTGAGGCATATAAACA
>CALDTD010000134.1 GCA_937924345.1 uncultured Flavobacteriales bacterium
CACAGAAAGGTAAAGTAGAATATTTATTCATAAATAAAAAAGCATCTATAATTTCTGCTACAGATTCTTTAGAAACAAATTTTAATCAAATACAAGGAAAAACGATTGAAGGATTGTTTAATGCCGATAACAAACTAGAAACAGTTTTTGTAAAAGGAAATGGAGAAGTACTTTACTTTATGCAAGAAGAAAAGAAACCGACCACTGATATAAACCATACGAAATGTGCTGAAATGAAAATCACGTTAAAGGAAAATGAAATTGATAAAATTAAATTTTACAACAAACCAACTGCTTCTTTAAAACCAATTATAGAGGTAAGTGCAGCAGATAAAAAGCTTAATAATTTTAGTTGGGATTTAACAAAACGACCAAATTCATTAAATGATTTATTAGAAAAATGAAATCCTCATTTTTAGCAAGCCATCAAAATCATATTTTATTACACTTTATTGTTGTTTTATTTGGTTTAACTGGTATTCTAGGTAAACTAATTGATATCGATTCTTACCTGTTAGTTTGGGCTAGAATTGGAATCGCAGTTATAGGAATCGGAATTTATTTAGCCTTTACCAAAACAAATTTAACTGTAAATAAAAGTTTAATTCCTAAACTTACATTTGCTGGAATCTTAATCGGTTTGCATTGGATTACTTTTTTTGAAGCAATAAAAATATCAAATGTTTCGGTAGCTTTAGCTACATTCTCCTCCTCTACACTATTTACTGCATTACTAGACCCTATTTATAATAAACGAAAAATTATAATTTATGAAGTAGTGCTTGGACTGATTATTATACTTGCCATTCTAATGATTTTTAATCTAGACCTTTCTTACAAAAAAGGAATATTAATGAGTCTATTCTCTTCTTTTTTAGCCTCTTGGTTTACCGTATTGAACGGAAAGTTTAGTAAAGTAGCACCTGCAAAAATCATTTCATTTTACGAATTAACAACAGCATTCTTACTACTAAGTATAGGGTTATTCTTTGTAGATTTTTCACAACTAACAACTCTAAACTTTATACAAATTAATTATTTGCTGGTTTTAGGTTTACTGTGTACTTCTTTTGCTTTTATAGCAAGCGTTGCAGTTATGAAAACAATATCTGCATATACAGTTACCATTTCCGTTAACTTAGAACCGATCTATTCAATTATTTTAGCAATTATTATTTGGCCAAAAACTGAGGTAATGCCACCCTTATTTTATTTTAGTTTTGGAATAATTTTACTTTGTTTATTCTTTAATGCTTATTTAAAAAAGAGACAAAAAATTTAATTCAACTACTTATGAAAGATTACATTCTAAAACAATTACAATCTTGGAATTATGATTTTCCAAAAGAGAGTTTAACTATTACACTAATTCACTTTGTAATTGTATTAATTACCTGTTTATTAATTTATTGGATTACCAGACGTTTAGTTTTAAATCATGTTCATAAACTAGCAGAAAAAACGAAAACTAAGTGGGACGATATGTTGGTAAAAGAAAACTTTTTTAAGAAGTTGGCAGCGCTAATACCTATAATTATTATTCTTTATTCTCTAAAATCTATCTTAGACCATTATGAAGATATTTACCCAATAATTTATAATACTATAGAGATTTTATTAGTGGTAACAATCCTTCAACTAATGATTTCTTTTTTAAATGCATTTCATAAGGTTTTAGAAACAAATGAAAAATATAAAGACAAACCGATACAAAGCTATGTGCAATTAACTAAGATTGTACTCTATATTATTTTTAGCATTATTATTTTTTCTTTAATCACTGGAAAAACACCAATGTTCTTTCTAACAGCAATGGGAGCTATGTCTGCAATTCTATTGTTAATATTTAAAGATACAATTCTTGGCTTTATTGGCAGTATTCAATTAGCAGCTAATGATATGGTTAGAATTGGAGATTGGATTTCTATGCCTAAATATGGTGCAGATGGAACAGTTATCGAAATCAATTTGGCCACTATAAAAGTTAGAAATTTTGATTTAACAATTACCACTATCCCAACCTACTCAATGATATCTGATTCCTTAAAAAATTGGCGAGGAATGCAAGAGTCTGATGGCAGAAGAATTAAACGGGCTATTAATGTTAAAATTAGCAGTATTAAATTTTGTGAACCTCAATTAATAGAGGAATTAAAAAATATTAACCTAATACAACCTTACCTTGAAGAAAAACAAAAAGAAATAACTACTTACAATAAAAATAAAAACTACGATAGTGCATTAAAGCCGAATGGACGGAGTTTAACAAATGTCGGAATATTTAGAAAATACATTGAACTTTACCTGTTACAGAACGATAAATTAAACACAAACTTAACATGTATGGTGCGTCAACTAGAACCAACAGAAAAAGGGCTACCAATAGAAGTCTACGCTTTTAGCGAACATAAAGAATGGGTAATTTACGAAGGAATTTTAGCAGATATTTTCGATCATTTATTAGCAGCTATTTCAGCTTTTGAATTAGAAGTTTTCCAGAGCCCTACTGGAAGTGATTTTTCTAAGGTATCTTTATAATTTTTATTCAAAAAAAATTACCTTTAGTATTATGAAAAAAACAAGCTTATTTATATCATTATTTAGTGTTGCTAGTTTAACTTTTGCTCAACAACTAGTAAGTATTACAACATTAACTAGTAACTACTCTACTGGGGTTATTCAGGCTTCACTTGGCGGAACTTGGGACTTATCTAATAGAGATATTAACCCAGTTAAAAGCTATAAAGTAACTTACAACACGACTGATCTTGAAGGAAACCCAACTGTAGCATCTGGTGCAGTGTATATTCCTACACTTAGTAATTGTGAGTATGCTCCTATTTTAGCTTACGATCATGGAACAGAATTCGTAAAAAATAATGTTCCTTCTACAAATAATTACCGAGGTCAAGGTTTATTTTTTTCAACAACAGGCTATATCACAGTTATGCCAGATTACTTAGGAATGGGAGTAAATTCAGGAATTCATCCCTACCAACATTCAGAGACTGAAGCTACAGCAACAATAGATTTAATTAGAGCTGTACGCCAATATTTAGATACAGCAGCCAATCAATTAAAAGACAATGGCCAAGTTTTTATTACTGGATATTCGCAAGGTGGACATGCTGCTAT
>CALDTD010000135.1 GCA_937924345.1 uncultured Flavobacteriales bacterium
GTAACATCTGCAATATATTTAAATCGTTCGTACTTATTAATTCCAATTACAAAATCTGAAGTATTATCTTTTGTTTCCTTACTCTTTGTTAGTTCTGTATCAATTGCTTCATCATAAACTTTAGTTAATTTACGTAGCCCTTTTACGGTAGAAAATCTTTAATTTCATCATCTCCACTACCTCCAACAATTCTAATAATCATACCATTTTTTACGTTACCAAAAACTTGGACTTTATCGTCTGCACCTAAGGCGTATAATCTAATTTCTTTTGTTTCCTCTGCTATAAACTCTCGTTTAAATAATAAACTGTGATCCCGATCTTTTCTGTAAACTTTAACCACAGTATTTCCATTTGCTTTTCTGTGCACTTCAAATAACTCTCTTTCGTCACTGCCAGTTATGTTTACTTTTTCTGCAAGAATTAAATAATAAGCTTCGGCATATTTTACAATATCATCCCTTCTCTGTTTTAATTTAGCAACAATTTCTTCGCCTCTTATATCATAAATTTCTTTAGGAAATGTTCGTACGGCTTGTTCAATAGTCTCATCGGATATACTATTTTTTAGTTCCGTTGCCATATCAATCCATTCTTGTTTATTTAAACTAGATAAGAATGTTTTATCTAACTGTCGCCCATTTAAATTTAAACCAACTAAATCCTTAATTTCAAAATCAAAATTTCTAAGTAATCGCGCTGGCCCCCATTTTAAGGTTAGAATTCTAGGGATTAATCCATCTACATGGTCGAATACTTGGTCTCTATCTCTAGGAATAGCTCTGTAAACATTACCAGATCCATTTTTTTCATCTTTAATATGAAAACAACGCGAATGATTATCCATTCTGCATTCCGTTTCTGCCCACCTCCACTGGTCATCGTGGCGGTCAAAATCTCCAATTATCATATCAAACAATCGGTTCTTTAGCATATCAAACTCATCAACTACATTCCTATTATCATCATGTAATTCATCAATTAAATCAGGAGTATTTATGGCTTCTTTAACATTATCAAAACGATCATATTCTTTTAAATTCTTACTGGCCCTTACTTCTAACATTGCCAATGTATTTTTATATTGATCTCTAAATTCTCCTAGTAAAGGATCATCTGGAATATAAACTAACCTGGTTTTTTTATGAAGAATTCCAGCAGAATCAGCTAAATCTGGAACAACAATTGCCCCGTACGGATGTGACATAGAAACTTGATCTTTCATAAATGAAGACACCCAAGTATTCTGAAGTTCATCGGCAAGAAACTTTTTTGTTGGGTCTTTATTTACAGACCTAAAAATATATTGTGTTCCTGTTTTATCTTCCAACCTTAAAGATTTGGTTTGCATTCCTCCTCCCATTTTTATAGGAGACAATCCACCTTCGAAAGCAGCCATATCAAATACCTTTACTTCTATTGGAGTTGTCCATGCATCACGATGATGTTTTCCTAAAAATGCTTGTTTTATTTTACCAATCTTAAAGTTCTTGTTCGCAGCAATGGTAATTGTACTATCTGAGAAATCTAATCTTTCTTCATTCTTAAAGTTAATATCATTATCAGACGCTTTAACTTTTTTTGTAAAAATCAGAATTCCTTCATCAAAATTATCTTCGGAAACAGTCCAATATTCTATCCAAGTTTCTCCCGATTTCATATAGATAACTTTAGCAAAACCTTGTTTAGAAATATTAAAATCTGCTCCTCTTCTTTTGGCAACATATTTTGTTTTACTTCCAGAACCACTCACTATAAAATGCTGATTATTTCGATTATAATATTGTAAACTATGTTCGTGACCAGCTGCATAAATAAAGTTTTTATGGTATTTAAAAGCTCCTAACACTTCGTTTTTCAACAATTGATATCTAGGATGATTAATATCTTGTAATGGGGAAATATACTTTCTATACAGCGGGTAAATGGATCCAATAACAGGTAAAGGAAATAAGTAATTTTTGTTTAGCTTCGTTATTGAAAAGATATGATCTATAATTGTAAAATGACCACCATGATAACCGTGACTGTAAAAGGGATGATGCCCAGCTAAAACGATCTGCTTATCTTCATTGTCTTCTGCTATTTTCTCTAGCTTTTCTATAAATTCAAATTCATTTCTAGATTTACAAGAATCTTCGTCTCCATAAGGTTTATCCCATTTATGTAACCACCATTGCGTATCTATAATCACCAGCAAAACATCTTCTGAAAGTGGAACTTCTACTGGCCCTGGGCAAGAATTATCAGGTAAAAAAGTATTGCCAGAATTCAGCGCATTTTCTACATATTCTTCTTCTCGTTTTATCGCTTCTCTTCCTTTTTTACGCATCATATCCCAATCGTGATTGCCAGGGATAAAATAAATTTCTCCTTTATGGTTTTTATTAATTTCTATTTGCGTTTCAAGATTTTTGACAGCATTTTCTCTTTCAGGATCACCAACTTCTGGTAAACATTTTGGATAAATATTATCACCAAGAAAAACCACTGTACTCTTATTCTCTTCTTCCTTTAAATGTGCTGAAAGTAATTTGATTGCAGATGGTTTTGAAAAATCTACTTCTCCCGCATCACCGATTAAATACAATATGTGATCTACTGAATCGGGTTGCATTTTATCTTCATGCCAATTCAAGTAAAAATCGCTGTAATAGGGTTCTTGAGCAGTTAGAATCTCACTAAAATAAACACTTATAATAATTAATAAAATACTATTTCTCATCTTCATAATTTCTTATTTAATCTTTTCTCTCCATTTTCTTGGGGGTACCAAAAACAAACTTGCTTTAAAGAAAAAAGCTTCTCCAACTTCATTCGTCACTTGGGGCGCATCTCTATTTAGAAATGTATTTTTCTCTGATAAATCAAAAGCGATATTAAAACGACTACCTGCAGAAACTCCAAACCAAATAAAGTCATAAATTTCTCGCTCGTATGTAAGCATTGATTGAAAATTGGAACGTTCTAGGAACAGTGGGTTTGGTCCAAAATCCTCTACGTCAATATTATAAGAATCTCCGCTAATTTTGTTTATAAACTCAAGCGTACTTTTATCATTAATTTTATAACCAACTGTTAAATTAACTGGTAAAAATGTGTTTAAACTCCATTTATCGTTAAATCGTTTTGAAAAAGCAACTACAGGAAACACCAACTGACGACCAAAGGAGTAGCTATGACTAATTCCTCCTCCCCATGATAAGTCTTCATTAAGTCTAACACCATATACAATGGCTAAAGATGATCTAAAGTAATCGTTTAGAGCTTTCCTTTTAAAATCTCCTGACAATCTAAAACTTCCTCTAGTAATTAAGTATCCTTTTCCAACAAAAGAGCGGGAAACATTAACTGAAGTTTGATAACTTCTTAATCTTTTATCGTCTATAGATCGATACAGCGAGTTTAACTCAAAAGGTTGTTGCTGAAATATTATTTTCTCGTAGTTATATTTAAACCCCATAATTACCTTAATATGATCTTTTAAAACTACTGGAACTTTAAATTTTAAGTCAATTTTATAGTCATAATCCACATCTCCAATATAC
>CALDTD010000136.1 GCA_937924345.1 uncultured Flavobacteriales bacterium
CAAAACTTAAAGAGAGATAAGTTGTTAGCAGCTTCACAATTAGCATTAAAGAAAGCACAAGCAGAAGGAGACAGACTTAAAGTACAAGCAGGTTTAACACCACTTGAAAAAGCTACTATTGAAAAAGAAACTCGTATCGGAGTAGCCAAAGCATTAGCAGGCCCACAAGGTATTAAGTTTCCAGAAATCGTTGCAGGTGGTGGCGGAGGAAATGGTTCAAACGGAGCACTACAAGTGTTCGAGTTAGAACGTTTATATGAATTATCTGCTAAAATGGGCAAGAAAAATTAATTGTTAAAATTTTATTAAAAAAGGCCATTTTCTTTTGAGAGTGGCTTTTTTGTTTTATATTTGTAGAGTAATAAAAAAGTAAATCAATGGAATTTAAAGCATACCACAAAATTAAACAGTTTAAAGATGTTGTAAGAGACATTCAGTTCAAAGCTAATTTTAAAGGATTAGATGATGCAGGTCAACCGATTTATGAAGAAAGTAAAAAGCCTGTATTAACTTTTACTGCAACTACAAAATTACATGGAACAAATGCAGGAGTTTGTTACACACCAGAAAAGGGTGTAGTTGCTCAAAAGAGAAGTTCTTTATTACCAACTGATGCGCTTTCTGCACACTTTGGTTTTAATCAGTTTGTTTTAGTTGAAAAGAAAGAATTTTTTGAAAACCTAATGAGTGATTTACACACATCTTTTTGTAAAAAAGGACAACAAATTACTGTTTATGGAGAGTGGGCAGGAACAGGAGTTCAAAAATCAGTAGGCATTTCAGAGTTGCCAAAAGCTTTTTATATTTTTGATTGTAAAGTTTATGATCCAACTACCGATACACAACAATGGATTGATGTAAGTAATTTTAAGATCGATGAAAGCAAAGTTTATAAAATTACCGATTTCCCTACTTGGAGTTTAGATATTGATTTTAATATTCCAGGTATGTCTCAAAACAAATTAGTAGAGATTACTGAAGAGATTGAAAGAGAGTGCCCTGTATCAAAAGAACTTGGTATTAATGAAGGTGTAGGCGAAGGTGCAGTTTGGACTTGTTTTTACAATGGAGATAAGTTTATTTTTAAAGTAAAAGGAGAAAAACATAGTGTAAGTAAAGTTAAAAAACTTGCATCTGTTGACCCAGAAGTACTTAAATCTATCAATGAGTTTATTGAGTATGCTTGTACACCAAACAGAATTGAGCAAGGTATTCAAGAAACAGGGGCGACAGAGAAAAAAGATATGCCTGCATTATTAAAGTGGGTAGCCAATGATATTATCACTGAAGAAACAGATACTTTAGTGGCAAACAGTTTAGAATGGAAACAAGTTGCAAGAGAATGTTCTAACCGAGTTAGACAGTACTACTTTGCTAAATTAGATAAATTTTAATATGGCATCAAGTAACACAAAATTTAATCGAATCATATACTTAATACTTTGTATTATATTAAGTATTTTAATATTAGGTTGTTAGTATGACACTACAAACACTTTTAGAGAAATTAGAAAAACTTAAAGAAATAAAATTATGTGGGTAATAACAAGTAATTGTGAGGAGTTAAATTCATCGGATGGCTATTTTGAAGTTGTTTTTGATAAAAAACCTAGTATAGAAAGATTAGGTAAATTTCTTTACAATATGAATATACAAGATATGAGCGATGAGCAAATATCAGATGTAGTTGCACTATACGAAGGAAAATGCAAAGAGGGAATATATTGTTTAGAAGAGTATAAATCAGGAGTTCAAAAATCAATTTAAAAAATTAGTTATGACATACGATGATTGGAAAACACAGTCGCCTTACGACAACGAAGAAGAAAACGAGTGCTCTTTTTGTGGAGTACCTTGTGAGAATACGTATTGTAGTAGAGAGTGTTATATTGCAGAAATAAACGATTAGTTATGGGATTAGACTACGGTTGGACTTGCGGAGATATTGATGAAAATATAAAGGACTTTAAAAGTCTTTTAGAATCTCATTTGAGCGATATGTTAGATGATTGTTGTCCTATGTTGGAAGGCAAACAAAAGACAGAGTTTATTAAAAGTAATGTAGACTACATATACAATGATTGCGAGGGTATTTTTGAAGATTTAAGAGAGTGTAATTCTGATATGCGTAAAGAAGCAGACAGGCAGATTCATATTCTTGAAGAAGAGAAAGAGCAATTAGAATATGAAGTGTCTAATCATCAAGAGAAAATTGATGAGTTAGAAGAAGAGATTGACCAGTTACAAGAACGAATAGCATTTTAAAATGAAAATTAGTTTCGACTTTGATAGTACATTAACTCGAGAAGATATTCAAGAGATAGCAGACGACTTTATTAATCGTGGGCACGATGTACACATAACTACAAGCAGGCACTCAAAGAGTAGGTATAAGTTGGTTGGTGGAGGAGAAATACCTTTTCCTAACAAAGATTTGTTTGGAATTGCAGAGAATTTAGGAATACCTAAAGAGAATACTCCTTTTACAGAAATGCAAGATAAAGTAGACTTTTTAGATGGTTTTGATATGCATTTCGATGATGATGAATATGAAATAGATTTAATTACTCGTTCCAAGATAAAATGTCTAGGAATATTAATAAATTATAAAAATTACAAGCTATGAAAAAAGAGCCTAAAGTTTTAGCAACTTGGATTATGTGTCCAGATGGAACAATGTTACCGTCATTTAACAATCATGATTATAGAACGCACACTACAGTTGACGTTACAAAAAGAGAACATCCAGAAGGTATTGAAGAGCCAGAAGAGCTTTTTACAGACGAGTGGAGAAAATGGTTTGATGAAAGTGAAGTGGTTGTAAAAGAGTCTCGTTGGAGTATGGTTGATGGAGGCCCCTCTCCGTATGGACGTAGAGGAGGAGACTTTATTGAAATGAGTATCTATGACAACGATTCGTACAAAGTAATACGAAGATTTTTATGTCGTGGAGGAAGAGGAAAAGAAAGTAAAGATCACTTGACTTGGACACCTCTATTCAAAATAAATGACGAGTGGTTGAAAACTTTAATCGAATACGAGCAAAAAAGAAATCCTAAAAACATTTATTTAAAGTACTATAAAAAAGAATTAAAGTATAGAGAGAAAAATAACATTCAAATACCAGAATAAATGAAAAATCTTTTATGGTTAGATGATAATAGAAATCCGTTTTTAAATTTAGAAGGGAGGCTTCCTAAAAAACCCCAATATTGTGTAAATTGGGTATTAAACTATAAAGAGTTTACACAATGGATAGATTTACATGGATTACCAGATTCAGTATCTTTTGACCACGATTTAGCTCCAGAACACTATACTCCAGAATATTTTTGGAATAGTTACGAGGAGAGTAAAAAATATCAAGACTGGATAAAACCTACGTATAAAGAAAAAACAGGCGCAGATTGTGCAAAATGGTTAATTAATTATTGTAAAGAATTTAATGTTAAATTACCAAAAATTTACATACATTCAGCGAACCCTGTTGGGGCAGATTACATAAGAAAAGAATTAAATATTTTATAATATGCACATTAATTTAGAAAATCTTTTTAAGTTAGAGTTTGTTCACAACATAGTTTACTTGCTTATATTAAAGCAGGCAACTCAAAAAGATGTGTCACAATATCTGTTGCAGACAGGCTGTACTGTTGGACATCTTAATGACCTTAAAGAACAAGGTTATGTCAAGTTTATAAAAGGTAAGAAAGGACAGACTGAATGGCAGAAAGCAAGACTTGATAAAAAAGGTACAGAGTTTTTAAATTCTCTGGATGAGCCAGAGGTAGAAGAGCAAGACATACGCATATTTGATTGGTTGGCCGAACAATACAAAAAGAAAGAAAAGCAAATTGGTAACGGTAAAAAAACCAAGAGACTAATTGCTTCTTTTAGAGAAAAAAGTGGCATCGACAAAAACAAACTTGCATTTTTATGTAACGAGTTTATCAACGACGATAACGAGCAAGAGTATTCACATAAATTAGAGTATGTGTTTTTTAAACCAGATAATGCTTTCCAGGCAAGATTTGTTTTAGAATCAAGTCGATTATATCAATATTATGTGAATAAAAAATCGTATTTTGACAACCAATTTAAAACACTTTAAATAATGTTAATATCAAATAAAAGAGTACAAGAATTACTAGACATAGAAAAGAAAATGCGCCTATTAGAGGCTGCTGGAGTAGATAACTGGGAAGGCTACGATATTGCTATGGAACCTTATGAAAAGGAGCTTGAAACACACAATAAAATAAATGATCTAGTTGATTTAATAACAGACGAACTTTGTATGCACATAGACACAAATGTAGCTGGTCCAAATACAGGTCATGGATTTTATTCAGAAGGTCTTGATGAAATAAAAAGTATAATTGTTGAATGGTTAGAAGAAAACACTACAATTTTTCAATAATGAATAAAGTTTATTTAGTAGTTACAGAACAAGGAGATTGGGATGATTATATGTGGAAAATACATTGTATTTGTTCTACAAAAGAGATTGCTGAAGA
>CALDTD010000137.1 GCA_937924345.1 uncultured Flavobacteriales bacterium
TTTGGACTTTATAGTGGACTTAACTATAACGAAGAAAAGTTACCTAAAAGTTTAATTAAATCTGTTGAGCGTTCACAAAATAGAGAGGAGAAAAAAATGTATGAGATTCTTAAAAAGCTAATGAAATCTGTTGACTTTAAGCTTTCTAATGAACTAAAGGCAGACTTTAGTCTCTATTTTAATGATCAAGAAAAAAATAGTTTAGACTTGATTATTACTACAGTCGACGAAAATTTTGAAACATTTGAAAATATTTAATGTATTTTTGTCGCCCTATAAAAAAGTAGACATGAAATTTACATTTACGATAATAGCAGTTTTCCTAATGTTATTTTCTTCTTGCAATAAAGACAAAAAGCAAGCTGAGATTGATGATGAGATTATAAGTGATTATATTTCCAAAAATAATTTAGATGCTACAAAAACAGCATCTGGTTTATATGTAGTTATAGATGAGCCAGGAATAGGAGAGCATCCAACTATAAACTCTACTGTAAGAGTTGCGTATAGAGGTTATTTTACAAACAATAACCCTTTTGATGATTCTGATACAAGTGGTATCTCTTTTTCTTTATCTAATGTGATTGAAGGTTGGCAGGAAGGAATTCCATATTTTAAACCTGGAGGTAATGGAACATTACTAATCCCATCTGCTTTGGGTTACGGACGTTCTGCTCGTCCAGGAATTCCTGCGAATTCTGTTTTGATTTTTGATATTGATTTAAAAGAAATTGAATAGTATTTTACTTCTAACAAATCATACAATATAGCGCTTCTTCGGTGTGATTAAAGGTGAGTTCTTGATTATAGATTTCTTGAATTTGTTCTTTTAGTTGAAATTCATACTCATCAAATAATTCAGCTGTAAATTCAACAGGTTTATTTTCTTGCTTAAGTTTTAAATTTAATAACCCTTTATTTAAGTTTCTTAGAGAAATAATTCCTGAAGCAATATTGGTCTTTCCTGTGTTTTTATAATACAAGTAAGCATAAAAAAGTAATTGATTTGCTTTTGGATTCTCCAAAACTTTCTCAAAATGTTTACTAATGTCTTTTGGGTCTACAAATCCAGTCTTATAGTCAATTATTCTTATTGTATTTTGTATAAGGTCAATTCTATCTGCATTTCCTTTTAAAACAACTTCTTTTTCTCCTTGTAAAGTTTTAACGGTTAATGTGTGTCTAAGGTCTTCTTCTAACCCTAGAATTTGTATAAATCCATTTTTAGCGATAAAGTTCTTTTCGTTAATTAGGAATTTCTTAATCCCCTTTAAAACCATAGAAAAAGTCAATAAGTTTTTACCTGTCTTATAGTTTCCTTGCGGAAAATACGCTTCAAAAATGCGATGTGTTTCTGTTTCATATTTGTTCAACATACTCTTAATAGCATCATCGTTAATTGTTGGGCCAAACTCCCGATATAAATTCTCTAAAACAGCATGTGTAATTGTACCTTGAGTGCTACTTTCTATAGCTTCTTCAACTTCATTTTGTTCTCGAATTCTTAAAATATATTTGTAATAAAAATCCAATGGACAAGCTAAATAACCATTAAGTGCAGAAGGTGATAATCCATTTTTTAAAAATTCATCAATTTTTTTTATAGTTAATTCATCTTTGGAAATAGATTTTACTAATTTCTTTTGTTCAGTTTTATAATTTATATAATGTTTTTTTATTTGGATACCTTCAAAATGGTCCAATTCATTTTCAACTTGAATAATATAACGACTAACTTCATTAGAGTCTAATTGACTCGCTATTCCATCATTATAAACTAAATGAATATTCTTTGCGCGCTGTAAGATTCTATAAAAATAGTACGCGAAAATGGCTTCTCTGTCAGATTTTGTAGGGAGGTTTAAGAACAGCTTTAAATCAAATGGAATTAATGAATTACTAGGTGCAACGCCTGGTAAAAAACTTTCATTACAAGACAAAAGAATTACATTGTCAAAGTCTAAAGCTCTTGTTTCTAAGAACCCCATGATTTGTAAACCTTGTAGTGGTTCACCATAAAAGGAAAGCTTTTCTGTGTTTAAAACTTGCCAAATTAGTTTTCGTAAACCAGACAAGGTTTTTATAAAAGGATACGTAGTTAAAACAGCTTTTATATTGGCTATAATTTGTTCAATTTTATAAAGTGCTTCTATCTCAATATTTAGTTTATCTGTAGCGATTAATTCACTTCTTACTTTTCGAATAAACGCTCCAATTTCTTCCAAATAGTCAAATGGTTTTTTGGTTGAATCATAAAATAAAAAAGAGAAATGGTTCCCATAATCTTTAAAGAAATAATCTAAGTTTTTTGGTGTAATAAAAGTATAATTAAAGCGAACTACTGTTGATTTAAAATTTAAAAAAAGTAATTCTTTTTCTTTGCTAAATTGTTTAAATAGAGCATTTTCAAATAGTTTATTTAAATCTTTAAAGTAAATACTTTTTGTGCTACTTTTATTAAATCTCTGACTATTGATTGTAATGTCAATGCAGGTTTCAAAGAGTTCTTTCGCAAGTGTATTACCAATGCTGTATCCCATAGTAATATTCATTTGGTCTAAACCTACAGGAATTGCATTAACTAACGGATTTAATAAACTCTCATCACTTAAAACTAAAGCGCTTTTTTGTGTTCTAAAAGCGGCATTCTCTTCCATTATTTTAGCTGCAATATTAACTTGGTCAATAGCTGTTTTTGCAGGGTATAAATGAATATTTTTTTTGTCTTTTATCAGGTGACTACCAACTTCTTTTATGCTTTCAGAAGCCCATTTATATCTTCTAATAAAATTACCAGCTTCGTACAATTTATTTTTTAAATAATATTGATCAGCATCCCAGAAAAGCTTCGCTTTTGAGGTTTGATATAAATGCTTAAAAATTTCTTCTTCGCTTTTAGACAATGCGTTAAATCCAATGATATAGATCTTTTTATAAGATATATCATTCAAATACTTTTTTGGTTGTAATGCTATGTCTCTATAAATTTTTGCGCTAGTGGCTAATTGCTGTTCGGCTAATTGCTGCGAAAACAGTTCGTACAGTTCTCCAAGTTTCTCCCAAAATACTAGAAATTTCTTTTGATTCTCGCTTAGTTCTTCCGCGTTAAAACTCCATTGCTCAATTTCCTTAATATCTTTTAGGTTGCTAAAAACCTCTTTATGGTTAAGTAAATAACGGTCAATTTCGTTAAAATCATTTAGAATTTGACTAGACCAAGCTTGAAAAGAATCAAATGTTTCTTCTTTTCCAAATAGCTGTATATAAGATTTATAAAGCTCAAAATGAACAGTAATACTATCAATAACTCCAAACTCGTGTAGTTCGGTTAAAAACTCATCAATCGTTTTAATTTGAGGCGACCAAAACGTTTGCTTTAGTATGTTTGCCATCTCTTTTTTAAGGTGCAAACCAACCCTTCGCGAAGGAACAATTAATAATAAATTTTTGTAATCGCTTACTGTGTAATTGCTGGTAATATCTTCTGCAATTTCGTTTAAAAAAGTAGTCGTCATTTTATTTATGTAGGGTAGTTACTCTTTTATTTTAAATCCATTTTTAATAAAAGCTAAAAATTCTTTAAAAACGCTTTTATTGGTAAAAACAGATTTTGCTACTTCCATTTTAGTTAATTCTATTTCTTCAACGTCTTCAATTTGTTTCTGCTCTTTAATAGGCTTGGAAATCAATTCATCTAAAACCTCTTCTGTAATTTCTTCTTCAGGTTCAGGTAAGTTTATATTTCTGTCTTTCAATACTCCTTCAAGTGTGTCTGCTTTATCAAAGTTATCTTCGGCTTGTTTTTTCCAGCCCATTTGTTCTTGTAGTAGCCCTAGGTTATTATATGCTATAGCATCATCAGGATCTAATTCAATACATTTTTGATAATCGGCAATGGCTTCATCTGTCATACGACAAGCCCCTTTTATAAATGCTCTACTCGAATATCTATAACTATTATTTGGCTCTAATTCAACAGCTTTATCCATATCTGCAAGTGCCTTTAAATTATGTTTTAAATGAAAGTGAGTAACGCCTCTTTCTGAGTATAGTTTTGCATTATTAGCGTCCAAATCAATAGCTTTATCAAAAAAAATAATA
This sequence comes from uncultured Flavobacteriales bacterium, assembly GCA_937924345.1. Lineage (GTDB taxonomy): Bacteria > Bacteroidota > Bacteroidia > Flavobacteriales_D > Parvicellaceae > S010-51. Next base: position 4,102 of record CALDTD010000137.1, read on the forward strand.
GCATTATCATAATCATGATTTTGCAATGCTTTTTGAGCTTTATCAATATATTCTTGAAGATTCATAGGTTAAAAATACGAGAAAAATCTTAAGGCGTAACTGTTTAAGGTTTTAAATGCTGTTAAATAAAGTACAAACTATGAATTAGATTTTTCAAGACTAACTTGTCTAATTTTTTTATTAATGTTGAATGACTTTTTTCAAATTTGCTTTATTTCATGGGGTTGAAGTAGATATTTACCGAATAATTAAATAGTTTTGTTTTATGGAGTTTCCTCAATACAGAAAATACAAGAATCTTGAAACTTATTTTTTTATAGAATCTAAGTCAAGTTTTACAGAAATAAAAGTAATTGGAAGTAAATATTCTGAACACAAGGTAAAAGCAATACAGTATCCAGAGCAATTATTAATTGCCGATATGTTGGAAAATCGGGAAGGGAG
>CALDTD010000138.1 GCA_937924345.1 uncultured Flavobacteriales bacterium
TACAATTAATAATATTGATCAGCATCTCTCGATAAACAACAGCTATTAATTGACCACATCTCCAAGACTCAACTTTTATAACTGTACTATAATTTCCTAATGTAACAGAATTAAAAGTTAACGCTCCATTATTTGCATTTAAAATAGCACCTGAATTCGCATTACTCTGACTTGGGTTGGGTAGTTGATTTATTCTATCGAAACCAACTTCCCACTCTACCTCAGTAGGAGAAATTGGCGGGTTAAATGTAGTTCCGAAATCGTTATTTAAAGGGTTAGCAAATTGATAACTTATAGAATCTAAATCGCTATCAAAAGCGCCAATGTTATAATTTATATTTTCTGCAGCACAAACAACATTTAATGGCGGTTTAATAAACGAAGGTGAACTATCGAAACAAGGGCTAGCATCTGCTCCGTTATAGCTGTACATTGAAGCGCGTAAAGTTAAACCTGCATTTTGAGCGTTTACTAAATTCTGAGCTACACCTGTTCTAAAAAATGCATCCCAAGTAAAATGCCAACCATCGTTAGGTGGAACTCCCGATAATGTTAGTGGCGCACTTTGTAAAATATACTCTGTAATACTCCCTGTTCCTGGTGAAGTACAATTAAATTCTGGATCACCTCCAGGAACTTCATTACATTGAAATGATAAATCGTTATCTCCTACATTTGCCAAAGGGATTATGGACAAATTTGGATTATTCCAAACCCTAATCTGTAGAGATGTAGGAGGCGGTTGAGACTCATTACAATCTTGATATACTTTTACTTGAAAAACATACTCTCCAGTTCCTAAACATGTCCAAGTTAATTCACCCCCTACAAAATGATTAGCACTAGAAAAATTAACACATAACAAAAAAGCTGAAACTAAAAGAAGTTTCAAACAGTTAAAACTATGTATTATTAACACTTTCATCTATTGACTTTACAACGTAAATTAATATCTAATTGTTGTTATTTACTGACGCTTAAACAAGCTATAGTTGCTTTTTTTGACCTTTTAAACTTAAGTTTATTCGCTTTCGTTCTTTATCTATACTTATTACTCTAGCATTAACTTGTTCTTGTAACGCAATTACACTTGCAGGGTTACTAACATAATCATCTGCTAATTCTGAAATATGAATTAATCCATTTACTTTTATTCCTAAATCTACAAATGCTCCAAAATTAGTTACATTATTTACAATCCCAGGTAATTCCATCCCAATCGACAAGTCATCTATAGATTGAATATTAGCAAAATTAAATGCTTTAATCTTTCCTCGAGGATCTCGATTAGGTTGCAACAATTCCTTTTTTAAGTCTGCTAAAGTAAATTCACCAATAGTATCAGATTGATATTCCTTCCAACTTATCGATTCAATAGCTTCCTTATTTCCAATTAAGTCCTCTATATCCATCGATAAATCTTTGGCAATTCTAGAAACTAAATCATAATGTTCTGGGTGAACTCCACTATTATCTAACTTATTTTTAGCTTCGGTAATTCTTAAAAAACCAGCTGCTTGTTGAAAAGCTTTTGGACCTAACTTCGAGACCTTTAGTAACTCTTTCCTAGAAGAAAAACCTCCTAATTTTGTTCGATAACTAATTATATTTTCAGCTAACTGAGGACCTATTCCCGCTACGTACTGTAATAGATATTTACTAGCAGTATTTAAATTTACACCTACATTATTTACACAATTTTCTATTGTAAAATCTAGTTTTTGCTTTAATTTTGACTGGTTTACATCATGTTGATACTGCCCTACTCCAATACTTTTGGGATCGATCTTTACCAGCTCAGCCAAAGGGTCAATTAATCTTCGTCCAATAGAAACACTACCTCTAACAGTTACATCAAAATCTGGAAATTCTTCTCTCGCTATCTTTGAGGCTGAATAAATTGATGCTCCTGCTTCGTTTACAATGTAGATTGAAAGATCATTCTTGTAGTGAATACTTTTTAAAAACTGTTCGGTTTCTCTGCTTGCTGTACCATTTCCGAGTGCAATAGCTTCTACTTTGTATTGTTCAGTTAATGTAGCAACTTTCTTTTTTGCAGCTGCAGTATCTCGTTTTGGAGGATGTGGAAATATAGTTGCATTTGACAATAAATCTCCGTTCTCGTTTAAACAAACCAATTTACAGCCCGACTTAAAGCCAGGGTCAACAGCTAATATTCGTTTTCCACCTAAGGGAGACTGTAACAATAATTGCTTTAAATTATTCGCAAAAACTTGTATCGATTCCTCATCGAATTTTTCTTTTAATTCTGTACGAATTTCTGCTTCTAAACTTGGTTTAAAATAACGAGAATAAGCCTTTAAAATTGATTTCTCTAGTAGTTTAGTTGATTGATTATTCTTAATTATAAAACGAGTTATTATCTCTATTGAATCTTTTTTCTCTGGACCTAATGAGACTTTTATAACACCTTCTTCTTGCGCGCGGTAAATTGCTAAAAAACGGTGCGATTTTAAACGAGAAACCTTCTCTTCAAAACCAAAATAATCTTTAAACTTTATTTCGTTTTCCTTTCCTTTTACAAGTTTTGTTTTAAGTACTGAAGACCTCCAAAATAATTTTCTTAATTGTTGTTTTAAATGAATACGCTCGCTAATCCAAAGTGCACAAATTTCTATTACTCCGTCTAAAACAGCTTCTTTATTTGAAAAAAAACTGTTCGTATATTTAGGAGTTAATAATTCGATACCTGTTCCATTTTGAGCCATTAGCATTTTAGCTAATGCATCCAAACCATTTTCTATTGCAACATCTGCTTTAGTTTTTCTTCTTGGTTTAAAAGGAGTATATAAATCTTCCAACCCTTTTAATGATGCACAATTATTTATCTCGGCTTGTAAGTCAGATGTTAAAACACTTTGCTTTTCTAAAGATTTTAACACAGAAGCTTTACGTTCTGAAAGTTGCTTTTCTGTTGCTAAATAATCAACAACTTTCTCTAACTGTATATCGGTTAAACCTCCCGTAAAATCTTTCCGATAACGCGCAATAAAAGGTAAAGTAGCTCCTTCTGACAGCAACTCTTCTGTCTTCTTAATTTGCCAATCTTTTATTTGTATGGATGTAGAAAAATCTGATCTATTCATATTACCACAAATATAAAGATTCAATGTTTATTATAATGACTGAAACCTTATTCGTTGCAAACAAGAGACAATAAAAATCTAATCTTTAAATTGACGATAGAAAGTATCTTCTGCTACTATTTTTCTACCAATATTAGTAGCAACTGTAATATGATTATTCGCTCCAGCAACATGCCTTTTTCCCATACCATAACTTAAGTGAAAACGCTTTACCTTAAAACGAATCCCCCAAGATAGACCTGTTGCTCCAGCTTTGGAAACAGAACTATTTAAATTACGCACAAAGTGATTATACCCAGCCTGAATTTGAAAGTTTTCAGAAAGAATAAGCTCTCCTCCAACTACTATATGTTGGACAAATTTATTTACAAAACTAGGAGCTATATTTTCTATAATTTCGCCCGTTAATGGATCTGTCTCAATTGGTGCATCTTCATTAAAATAAAGCAAATTAAATCGTTGCAAATTATGATATGTTAATGAAAAACGAAACGGGGCATGTTTTAACCTTTTAGCTATTGCAATTGCTGCATTAAAAGGTAATGCTTCTTTATTATTAGATGTATATGACTTTAATTGATAACCAATATTCTTTACTATTAGTCCTGATGAAAAATCTTTTTCTTCGTTATAATAACTCGCTCCTAACGTAGTGCTAACTCCAAAAGAATTGTATTGCTCGTAAAAGCTACCTATTAAATTTATATTTGCACCAACAGAAAAGCGTTCATTAATTGGTCGTCCGAAACTTAGTCGCATATTCAGATCACTAGCTGTAAATTTCCCACCTGTTAAGTTTCCCTCAACATCAGCCTCAGAAAAAGAACCATAATTAGCGTATAATAAACTTCCATTAAACGTTCCGATGTTCGAATAGTGTTTGGTGTAGGAAGTAAAACCAAAATTAGACCCTGCAAATTGACTGGTATAATCTAGCATAAGAAAACCATGCATCGACCTATTTAGCAAAGCTGGATTTTCTATTCCAAGACTTGGATCGTTGTCTCTAACGGAGATTAAGTATCCTCCTGCTCCTTCTACTCGAGCAGAATTGACATAATTCAAAAACTGAAAAGTTTGCTCCCCTCCTATTTGGGCTTTGCTACTCAGAGAAGTTATAAACAGACAGATAAAAAGAATTTGCTTCATTTAAGATTCTAAAACGTTAATTAAAACAAATTAGTATTTATAGATCTTAATAATTATACATTAAATCTAAAATGCATAATATCACCATCTTCAACTACGTATTCTTTACCGTTTACTTGTAGTTTACCAGCTTCTTTTATTTTAGCTTCAGATTCATGCTCTATAAAGTCATTATATTTAATTACCTCAGCGCGTATAAAACCTTTTTCAAAATCTGTATGTATAACACCTGCAGCTTGAGGAGCTGTCATTCCTTTTGTAATCGTCCAAGCTCTTACCTCTTTTACACCAACAGTAAAATATGTATAAAGGTTTAACAATTTATAAGCTGACTTAATTAATTTACTTACGCCAGGTTCGTCTAATCCTAAATCATCTAAAAATAACTGACGCTCTTCATAAGTTTCTAATTCATTAATATCTGCTTCAATAGCAGCTCCAAGCACTAGAACCTCAGCTCCTTCGTCTTTTACAGCATTTTTTAATGCATCGACATGTGCATTTCCCTCTTTTACAGAGTTCTCATCTACATTACATAGATAAAGTACAGGCTTTGCAGTAATTAATTGCAACTCATCCAATATCACTTGCTTATCTTCGTCAAGGTCTAAAGAACGTGCAGATTTACCTTCTTCTAAAGTATTTTTCAATAAATTATATAATTCATTCTGCTTTACAGCTTCTTTATCTCCTGTTTTAATTTTTCGAGCTAAACCTGAAATTCTTTTCTCTACTGTTTCTAAATCTTTTAATTGTAATTCGATATCAATTACTTCTTTATCTCTAACAGGATCAACACTACCATCTACATGAATTACATTACCATCATCAAAACAACGAACAACATGTATAATTGCATCTACTTCTCTAATATTTGCTAGAAACTGGTTTCCTAAACCTTCACCTTTGTGCGCTCCTTTAACAAGACCTGCTATATCAACTATTTCTATTGTTGTTGGAATTACTTTTTCTGGAGAAACAAGACTTTCAAGCTTATTAATACGCTCATCAGGTACTGTTATAGTACCAACATTCGGCTCAATTGTACAAAAAGGGAAATTTGCACTTTGTGCTACTGCATTAGACAAACAATTAAACAAGGTAGATTTTCCTACATTCGGCAAACCTACTATTCCACACTTTAAAGCCATATCGAGTTCTTATTAAAATTAACTAATGGCGAAAATACAGTTAATTAAAATATAGACCAAAAAAAAGGCCTCCAATTGGAAGCCTTAATTTTTATATAATTAAATAAATTCTACCTCATTAAAGTAATAAATCCTTTTTCAGATTGAGTATCATTATCATAAGAAATTACATAATAGTAGGTACCTTCAGAAAGTTTATTACCTCCATTATCAACACCATTCCATGTATTATCATAATTTTCATTTGAATAAACCTTTCTACCCCATCTACTATAGATTATCAAATGAGTATCAGAGTAACTATCAGCTAAACTTGTAACAAAAACATCATTTTGATTATCTCCATTTGGAGTAATAACATTTGGAACTACGCAATCCTCGACTTTTAAAGCAAATTCATCTGTCAACACCCCACAGAAATTACTCAAAGTTACCGTGTAAATTCCTTCTTCGCTAGCAATAATAGAATCACCTATTTCAAGATTAGGCTCCCAAACCGTATTTAAAGGATCAGAAGTAAGAGCTTTAATAACTAATTCCTCTCCTTTACATAAAGATGATGAATCTCCAATAATTTGCAAAAACGGTTGTTGAATATATTCGACCATAACCGAATCTACAAAAGGACATCTTGCATCAGTAAACTTAATATTATAAAGACCTGGTTCTGTAACTGATATTGTAGGGTTTATAAAAGTTGTATTTGGAGAAAAACTAAGACCAGCTGGTCCTTCATAAGACCAATTACCTCCACCAGGAGCCAATGTCCCGGTAATAGAGAACAAGTCTCCTATACACAACTTAGAATCTTGTGCAGACAAAACAGGCCCATCGGTAATCAATGTTACGTTAATTGTTGTATCGTTTTCACAGCCATTAACATCTATTACTTCTAAAGTAAATGAACCGGTCTGGTTAACATATATTCCCGCTGTACTTTCTCCATTACTCCAAGAATAAGATTGATATGAATTAGGAGTTTCTAGTAACACACTATCATTTAGACAAACATCATTTTTAAATGTCATATTCATATCTTCAACTACTGCATTTGTTACAGAAAAAACAGAAGAAGTATCTAAACAACCTTGGAAAACAACAGCTAATTGATAGTCACCAGCAAATACATTAAGAGGATTTGTTGAAAAATTACCTGGCAGCCAAGAAAAACTATCATAACCCTGATTTTGAAAGCTTAAACTAACTTGTTCATTTGGACAAGCTACAGTACTTCCTTGTATTACCGGAACTGGTATTACTATTTCATTTACTATAATTGTATCGTTGGCTGTACAACTTCCATTTAAACCTACAACCTCTAGAACATGTTCTCCAGCAGTAACCCAAATTGAATCATTAACTGAAATTCCATTATCCCAAGAATATGAGTCAAACCCTTGCATTGAATATAATAAAGACGAATTTCCTGGACAATAATCTATACCTCCTTGGATTTGAACTAACTCGGTTAGGCTTGTTATCTGAATCGAGCTTGAAAAACTACAACCATTTACATCTTCAATATTTACAGTATAACTCCCACTACTAATATTTGCCGTCTGAACTGTAGACTCTATATTATTATTAAGATTATTTACCCAATTAATAAAGGGGTGAGTATTATCTATACTAATTAAGGAAGAATCGGTTCCACAAACAGTAGTTTCTCCATTAAATACTGGCGTATTATCAGGAAGCCCTTGAACAATAAAAGTTGAAGATGTATCTAAGCACCCTTGAACATTAATAGCTACTTTATAATCTCCAGCACCTACTGAAATTGAATCTGTAAGTTGCAGACCATTTAACCAAACATGGCTATCGTAAGTTTGTGGAGTAAACCCTAGCTTAACTAATTCTCCTGGACATACTGTTGTTGGTCCAGTAATACTTGGAATCGGCACCGCTATTTCTTGAACAACAATTGTATCCTGAGCGACACAACCTGCATATCCAGGACCAGGAGGCCTGGTTACTCTAATAGAATAAGTTCCAGCAAATACATAAATTGAATCATTAGTCTCTGTACTATTTTCCCATTCAAAAGCATTACCTCCAGTA
>CALDTD010000139.1 GCA_937924345.1 uncultured Flavobacteriales bacterium
TACCCTTCTGCAAAAGTAGAAAATGAGTCTGCAATTGCTCAAATGAAAAGTGTTTACACTGGGCGTAATGATTTACCAGGTTATTATGATTGGTTGCAAAGAAGAGGTATAAACGTAGCGTCATCTGAATTAGATTCTGCATTGTGGGAACCCGTTTTTATTGCTTGGGATAAAGGAGATTGTGAATTGATTGAAAAAGAAAGTCAAACATATATTAATAAAGTTCCAAATGGAAAACACGAGATTAGCGCACATTTTTATTTGGCTACCTGTTATTACACAACAGACCAAACTAAGTCTTTAGAGCATTACACATACGTAATTAATAAGCCTAATAATAAACACTACGAAGAAGCGCTACAATATGGTTCTCAAATAAGTTATACCAATGGAGATTACGAAACAGCAAGAGCTAATTATAAAAAGTTAGAAACCGTTGCAGCTAATACGGATAATATTAACCTGGCAATAAAACAACAAATGTGGTGTAATTGGAAGTTAAATGACTTCCAAAATGCAATTATTTACGCTGATAAAGTTTTGGATTTATCAAACTTAGATGATGAAACAGAAGTAGCAGCGCTAAGAATAAAAGGACTGTCGCTAAGAGAAACGAGAGCTTATGACGAAGCAATAACAGTTTTAAGAGCTTGTAACAAAAGTACCAAAACAATTAAGGGTGCTGAGGCTAAATATTTTGTTGCAGAAATATTGTTCGAACAAGGTAAAAATGCTGATTGTGAAACTGAGATAATGGAATTGGTAAACCAAAAACCAAGCTACGATTATTGGATTGCAAAAGGAATATTATTACTCGGTGAAAACTTTATTGTTTTGGAAGATTATTTTAATGCACGATCAAGTTTACAAAGTGTTATAGACAATTATGTCGGTAAAGACGATGTGGAGATTAAGCAAAAAGCCCAAGATCGTATCGATTATATAGAGGCTTTAGAAAATCAACCAGTACAAAGAAGTACAGAAGAAGATACAGAAGAGTTGGAATTAAATAACGGTAATTAAAGAGGAGATAATATGAAAATTATAAAGTTGACTTTCGTTTTTTCGTTATGTATTAGCGTTTTTAATTGCTTTTCACAGGGAGGTAGTAATGAACATGTTGCAGTAGATGATTTGCAGCGAAAAATAACCAGATCAGAAAAGGTAAACACTGCACCACAGCTTAATGATTCTGTTATAGAGTTGCCAGATGTAAAGTTTTATATAGAACCAAGTTATCATGAGGTTACTTTTGATACAAAGCCTATTAAAGCGGCAAAATTAAAAGTAAAAGAACCGTTAGGTAAATTATATAATGGGTATGTAAAAGCTGGTTTAGGAACTTACACAATGCCTTTTTTAGATGCGTATTATAATTCTAACCGTTCAAAAACTAAATCTTGGGGAGTAAATTTAAAACACCATAGTTCGCTGACGAATTTAAAAAACGTTGGAACAAATCTATTTAGCGATAACGAGGTAGGAGTGTTTTATAAACGTTTCTTAAAGAACTATACTTTTGATAACCGCTTGAATTATGAGCGCAATAAATTTCATTACTATGGTTTTGAAAGTGCAGATACACTAATTCCTGAGTCTTACAGGACTAATTCGGATACGACCAGACAGGTTTATCAACAAATAAGTTATTCTGCGCAATTAAAAAGTATGCATAATGATAGTGCACAAGTAAGCCATACAACAAAAGTCGATTATTACCACCTAAATGGAATTACAGGTCTAGCAGAAAACAATTTTGGAATTAAAACTAATATATTTAAATATTTGGGGAGGGAAGAAGTAGGTGCAGATGCAAGTCTTTTTATTAATCATTTAAAGCAACCTATTTTTAGTCCAATTTCTTCTGTTGTAATATCTCCAGACGCTGAAACTAAATATGGAAATACCGTATTTAAATTAAATCCATTTATAAAAACAAGAAGAGGCAATTTACTGGCAAAAGTAGGAGTGGGGATTCATACAGAAATTACCTCGGTAGCGCGTTTTTTCTTCTACCCAGATTTAAACGTCAGTTATAGTTTGTTCAACAATATTTTTGTTCCTTATGCAGGAATTGGAGGTGGAATGCAACAAAACTCTTTTAATAAATTTAGGAGAGTAAATCCTTTTGTACTAGAAAATATTGCTACAAATTATTTAACTGAAACCGTTGGGTTTAAAAATACTAATCAACGTATAAATCTTTATGGAGGTTTTAAAGGGTCAATTAGTTCTGCTATTTCATTTAATTTAAAAGCTCAATTCGAAAAGTTAGACAACTTTGCTATGTTTGTTAACGATACATTATATAGTTATGAAAATAAGTTTAATGTTGAGTATGATACAATAGACAAAACAACAATATCTGCTCAGGTGGGATATCATTTGCAAGAAAAGATTAAACTGTTTTTTAAAGGAGAGGTTTACAACTACTCAATGCTTACAGAAGAGTTTGCGTGGAATATGCCCGACTTTGAAATAAGCCTTTTGGGTGTGTATGATCTTGCAGATAAAATTATTGCTCGAGCAAACTTAAGATTAGTAGGGAATAGAAAAGTTTATAGTTTAAATCCAATAGAAGGAGTTACGCCAACTTCAGAAGGAAAATATATTACAGATTTAAAACCTTTTTTTGATGCAAATCTAGGGGTAGAATATCGTTATAATAAAAGACTGTCAGCTTTCTTAGATATAAACAACATAGTAGGTAAGAAATATCAACGTTGGCTTAATGTTCCTGTTTATAGTTTTAATTTATTAGGTGGGGTAACGTATAGTTTTTAAAAAGAATAATTAAGAAAATAACATGGAAATATTTGGGATATCATTAACAGAATGGGTTGGGTACGGAGCATCTTTAGGGGTGTTAGTTTCATTTTTAATGAAAGACATAAAAGTACTTAGAATTGTAAATTCTATCGGTTGTGCTTTATTTGTAGCGTATGGTTTAATGCTTGGTTCTATTCCAATTGTAGTTACAAATGTGGCTATTCTTTTTGTTAATGCTTATTACCTTTTAAAGAAAGATTAAAAGCCTTTTTAAAGTGCAATTACCAACTTATTTTTTACTAATTGGATTAGCTTTATCTTTAGTCTTAGCGCTTTTATCGGCAAATTACCAAAAGAATCAAGGCTACTCGTTTTTCCAAACATTTTTCTTTGGTTTTTTGGGAATGAGTGGGCTAATTTTTGGGCTATGGAGTTACATTTTTTTTTAACTAGGAAGAGTATTGTTTAGTTTAACCTACGCTAATTATTTTACAACTAACCTTTCTGTGTAAGAATTGTTGTTTGTGTTTATGGTTATAAAGTACACTCCTTGAGATAACTTACTGCTAGGTTCGAGGTTAATGTTTTGAGCATTATCTTTTATAAAATAATTTTGGCTGTATAATTTTTGCCCCAACGTGTTAGTAACAGCTATTGATAGCTCAATGTTAGAGAAGTTGTTTAGTTTTAAAACAATATTGTTTGCATTTGTAGGGTTTGGATAAATCGTAAAGTTAGATTCATTCGGTTTTAGGAATTCTACTACATCCATATTTGAG
>CALDTD010000140.1 GCA_937924345.1 uncultured Flavobacteriales bacterium
TAAAAATTTCACTAATAACTAAGCATACAACCTGCCGATATGTCAAGTCTATATAGGGTGTTTACTTAAGCATTGCTACTCTTTTAGGAAGAGGTTTTACTTCTATCTGTCTGAATAGTTATTAGTTAATAAAACTGACTATTTTTCATTTGGATACTATTTTGAATAAAAAAAAACTATTATTATAAAACTTTTTTCTGTTGATTAGAGCGTCGAACAATTACAAGAAAAATTCTTGAACACAAAAAAACGCCACTTCCAAAAAGAAAGTAGCGCTTAATCAAAACTCTATTTAAAACTATTTACTGTATCCAAGATTGATTACTAATCATAAGTGCTTCTTGAACCGTAATACGTTCACCTTTGTTGTATGCTGTAACAAAAGGTCCATCAAAATCGTATTTATTTAGCTTATTTCTGTTTTTCCTAGCTTCGTCGTAACTTCCATAGCCGTTTGTTGTATATTTTACCCAACCTTCGTGGTTATCTATATTAACTGGTCCGCTATAACCGAAAGCTTTTTTTACATAGCGTCTAGAAACTGTATTATGTGCCGCTATAATTTGAACTCTATATTTAATTCCATTTGAGCTTGCTGTACTTACTGTTGTAGTTTCGTCGTCATCATCATTACTACTGTTTGAAGAACTATTGCTACTAGAAGAACTACTAATATTATTATTTGAAGAAGTATTATCAACTTCATCATCATCGTCATAATTACTACTATTGCTAGACAAAGAGGTATTTGTAGAAGAAGAACTATTATCTGCCATTGGAGCATCTATATTTATTAACGAAGGCTCTATTTGAATTTTCTTTGGCTTATCATCTTCTATTAAAACTCTGCAGAAAAAGAACCATTTAACGTATAATCTCCAGCAGCATCAGAAGAAGGAATTAAACGATATTGTACTTCTATATTTTCTTTATTTGATGGAATTTGACTCCATAAAAATTTAGCAGCATTGTCTGCATATTTAAAGATTGAACCTGCAGCTTCTACTTTCTCTGCTGTAAAACCAAATGGAATGTCTTCTTTTATCCTTGCAAAACCACCATTGATTCCTTTAAAAATTGATATGGTAACTAGATAATCATCTCCACTTTTTGTAACACTTCTTGTTACAGTTACATCTTCTGAAGCAGTTTTATTTGATGAAGTTGTGCTCACTGCTTCTACTGTTTCATCTTCATCCTCCCCTTCTAAAACTATTGGATCATTTTCTGTAGTTGCGTTATTATCATCGTCTGCACTTTGAGAAGAATTTGCATCAGTATTCTCTGTTGAATTACTCGCAGTAGTCTCATCTTCATTATTTGAAGTTTCAGAATCTGTATTTGGAGTTGGGTTTGTTGCCACAACATCTACAGTTTCATCCTCGTCGCTTCCTTCTATCACAATTGGGTCCCTATTACTTGCTACAATTCCATCACCAGAGACAGTAAATGTAAAGGGCTGAATGTCTTTTTTCTTTCTTTCGTCTTCATCTAAATAAGAAAAGCTACCTGTAATTGTTTTACTTCCTGTTGCATCAGCTTCAGCAATAATAGAATATTTTAAGGTCACTTTTGGTTCAGAACTAATAGAATACCAAATGAATAATGCGCTAGTCTCATTAAAAGAAAAAGATGCTCCTTCTGTTTCGATCTCTTCTATTTCTATACCTTGAGCATTGGTTAAATCTAATTTTAAACGCGCAGGTCCAGCTACTCCTTCTTTCTCGATATTGATAGTCACTTCTATTTCATCACCAGCGGCAACAGTACTTTCTCCAGTTTGGGTAACCTTAATATCTCCCGTATATAAAATTGGCACACATAATATTCCAATAACATTAAGTGCAATAAATAGCGATTTATACATAATATTTTTTCTTAATAAGCTAAAGTATTTGATTTACAACTCTTAACCACAACGGAAAAAAATAGTTATTTAATTCTAATTGTTAAAAAACTATTGCTCAAAGAAATAATCAACTAATTTATTTAAGTCTTTAACAGAGAAATTATTCTCTCCTTCAAAGAAGCCATCAAACGCTGCTTGCATCTCGGGAACTGAAATTAAACCATCTAAATCAGTATCAACCACTTTTAAGTTTTCTGGCATATTTTCACCAATAACTTTGCTTGAAACATTACTATTTGCTAATCTTTCTTTAATATCAACAAAAATATTATCTAACGTTTCTGTAGTAGACTCTTCAGAGAAAGTTGTTTTTCGTTCGGTTATAATTCTATTTCTTTCTTCAATTCGCGCTTGAATTAAAGAATCTGTAATAGTTTGTCCATATTCATCTACATTTACTCCTTTACCAGAAGCTAGTTCTTGATCTCTAAAATCTGGAACACCATCTTTATCTCCATCCAATGGACATCCTCTCTTGTCTACTTTTGCATTCCAAGGTGTACCTTGACAATCATCTTTTATATCTACAACCCCATCTTTATCTTTATCTGATCTATTGATTTTTTTCATATCAATATCGTCATAGTTAATCGAGTTTTCTATTTTAGGATCTTTGATTTTCTTTTTTCTAACTACATAATGCAGAGAAAATCCAGCATTAAAGTAACTATCATTATTACTTGTTTCTGTTGTATTATCTATTTTATCATCAAACATTATATTATAAGTACCATACAAACGACCTTGAACACGCTCAGAAATTTTCCATTTCAATCCAAAAGTTGCAGGTATAAGCAATGTACTTTTACTTAATAAACTTGTTTCGTAGTCATAATCTCTTTGTGTTCTTGGCGTATTAAATGATGCATCATTACTGTTTTGTTCTAATGTTCTAATTGATCCATCATCCCAATATTGATAGACAACTCCATTTTCATCTAATAAATCCGTAGAAGATTTGTAATTCATAAAATGTAAACCAGCTGCAATATATGGTGAAAATGGAGACTGCTTTTTCATAATAATATCATTATCGAAATTAAATATAAAATTAGCTCCAGCTTGAATAAAGTCTGCTTCAAAATTTCGGTAAGAATTTGTATCTAAAGCATTTTCATTATATGAAAGTTTACCCATAATTCCAGATAACTCTACTCCTAATATTTTTCCAAATCGTCGTTCTACACTTAAATTATAATAAGGTCTAGTATTCGATAAGATTGACTCTGTAGATTTACCGACCAAATCACCAGAATACCCAGCCATTCCCACTCCTAAACCAACGGTAAGAAGGTTTCTTCTCGCCTCATCTTGTGCGTTAAAATCAAAAAGGATAACTAAACTTAAAATTGTTATAAATAAATATTTCATTGTTCTACTGTTCAAAAAAGTAATCGATTAATTCATGTAATCCTGCTACACTTAGCGTACTCATCCCATCAAAAAACGCGTCCATAGTCATAGACACTTCTTTTGGTGAAATTAACCCATCTCCATTTATATCTGCTTCTTTTAAATGAGCAGGTATCTTTCCATTGTAATTATTTGACTTTCTAATCTCTTCAAAAATTTTATCGAGTGTCGCTGTTGAGGCATCCTCAGAAAAAGTAGTATTTCTTTGTGTAATTAACTGCTGTTTAGCTTCTTTTCTTTCTGCTAATAACTCCGCAGTAAGCGTAACACCATTCTCGTCAACTATTGCTCCTTTCTTTGTATTTTTTTCTTTGTCTAAATAATCTGGAATACCATCTTTATCTGAATCAATTGGGCATCCAAAACCATTAACTTTAATTTCTTTTGGTGTATTTTGACATTTATCTAATTGATCTTGAACACCATCCATATCACTATCAGAAACGGCTAATTCTTCAAAATCTACATCATCAAAAAGGTGTCTTTGTTCTTTATCTTTAACTTTTAATGCATAATGTAATCCAAAGCCAATGCTTAGGTTTTTATCATTTCCTCCAGACTTCACATTATCAATCCAATCGGTTAACAAGAGTGAATAAGTTCCAAATATTCTTCCATTAAAACGATTCGTTAACTTCCATTTTAAACCAACAGAAATTGGAATTGTAAAAGTATTTCTTTCATAATTTACGGTAGAATCGGTCAATTGAGTTTCAAAGTTATAGTCTCGATATAAAATAGTTGATTCTTTTTCATCTTTCTCTGTTTCAGGAACATCGTTAATTGTTCCGTCAGACCAATAATGATAATCTAAACCATTCTCATCTTTTAAATCGGTGTAAGAGTCGAAAGTTAAATAATGAAAACCACCCGATAAAAAAGGCGCAAAAGGACTTTCTTTTTTTATAATTAAATCATTATCAAAATGTAATACCAAGTTAGCTCCAACTTGAAGTATATCGGATTTAAAATTTCTGTTCTTAAAGATATCACTTGAACGTTCGTTGTACGCTAATGTTCCTAAACCTCCATTTAATTGTACTCCCAAAATATTACCAAATCTACGTTCAAGATTGACATAATAAATAGGTGCTACGTTTGCTAACGGTGATGCATCGGTTTTTGATCCTAAATCTCCAATAAACGAAGTAAAATTTGCTCCAGCTCCAATAGTTACTACATCTACTCGTCCTTTTTCAGGTAAAAATTGAGCAGAAAGATTCAAACTTAGAAAAAATAATATGTAGCTAAAGTTTTTCATTAACTCCTATTGGACGTAATTAAAGTAAATATAGGTAAAAATAAGATTTCTTAAAGTTTGAATTAAAAAAAAGAGCTATAACAAACGTTACAGCTCTTATAAGTTCTGCTTATTAAGCAATTAAAAATTTGGAGTTAGCATGTGTTTTTTATAAAACTTATT
>CALDTD010000141.1 GCA_937924345.1 uncultured Flavobacteriales bacterium
CCAGCCATACCAATAGGATCTTTAATACCACTTTGTCTATCGATAATATACTCTTGAGGCAAAACATGAATAATTTCCTCACCTGGCATCATTACCAATTTGTACATATCTTCTATTAGCGAATCGATATCTTGTTGTCCAATTTCTGTATCGCTATTGTTTCGGGTAATCATACCACGATGCTGCAAACTTTTAATATGCTGACCAGCAATCCCAACATTAACAACATTAATTTCTATCCCAGATTTTGTTTCAGCCTCTTCTACTGCAGCACGAATAGATTGTACTGTTTTTTCGATATTAGAAACTACTCCACGAGAAACACCCACACTTTGTGATTTCCCCATACCTAATATTTCTATTTTTCCGTTGTCTATTTTTCTACCGACGATACAAGCTATTTTGGTGGTTCCAATATCTAGCCCTACTACAATTTCTGGTGCATCCATGTTTTACTATTTTATCTTTTTGAACAAACTATTTGGTTACTGTATTTGACACTTATCGTATCAAAATTATTTAATTCCTTTGGCTTAATTACCCCAGTATAAAACTGAGCTAATTTTCCAATTTTATCTTCTATATTATTTGCTGTTCCCAGCATAATTCTATTTCTACCTACGCGCGGTGTAATTTCAAACTCTTTATTTTCATTAACAAAAACTTGTAAGGTTTGCAATTTTATAAACTCGTTTTTATCTATTGCATTCGCTACATCGTATATATCGTCTAATAAATGAACCTTTTTTAAACTATCGTTTTGCTTAATCTCTTTTACACTTATTATATTCCCATTTGAATAATCAATATTCCCAGAAAACACAGGAACTCTTGCTATATATGTTTTACTTAACGGCATTGTATTACCTTCATCATCAAGATAAAAACTTATTAAACCATTCATTGTTATTACCCTTGCAATTGGACGGCTTTGGTTAATTTCTAATGCTAAAGTTCCATTATTCAGCTTATAAACCTCTGCCTTTTTAACCCCTGGCGTATTAGCAACAACAGTTTCAATTCGCTCTACTTCTATTTCTTTATAGCTTTGATTTTCTAAAGGATATCCAATAGAAGACAATTGCTCTTTAACCGATTCTTCTGTAATAAAATGATGCCCATCTTCTTGAGTAATAGAAATAGACGGAACAGCACAAGGAATAGCCGAATATGAATTATCGACAAATACCAACAGAATGATTACCACTAAGGCAAATGCACTCCAACTTAATATTTTAACTCCTTTTTTCATTGATTAACTGTAATAAGCACAATGTATTACGTAGTCTGTAATTTTTCTTTTGTTAATAGTTCCTTAATTGGTTCTACTAGGGTATCTATATCCCCAGCTCCTAAGGTTAGTAATACTTCTATCTCTTTTGTATCTAATTTATTAATCAATTCTTCCTTAGACACAATTTCTTTAACCCCTATATTTACTTTATCTAACAACATTTTTGAAGTGACACCTTCTATTGGTAATTCTCTTGCAGGGTAAATATCTAATAGATATAATTCATTTAATTGACTTAAACTTCTGCTAAATTCAACTGCAAAATCTCTTGTTCTAGAATATAGATGCGGTTGAAAAACACCAGTAATTTTTTTATTCGGAAACATTGACCTAACAGAGCTAATACAAGCATCTAACTCTATTGGGTGATGCGCATAATCGTCTATATAAACTAACCCATCTGTTTTAATTTGATATTCAAAACGTCTTTTCACTCCCTTAAAAGTGGCTAAACCTTCTTTAATTTTTTCTAATGGAATCTCTAATACAAGACCTACAGCCAAAGCAGCCAAAGCATTTTCTACATTATGCAAACCAGGCAAACCAACTGTTACATCTTTAATCAATTCTTTTGGTGTTTTAACATCAAATAGATAAGCTCCATTTTCAATCATTAAGTTTTGAATACTAACATCTGCTTTTTCAGTTGCAGAATATGTTATAGTATTGTTATAACTTAGTCCTAATCCTTTCTTGAGTACTAATGTACCCTCGGATGGTAATTTATCTACGTATTCTTGAAAAGACGCTAGTAAGTTTGAATGCTCATTATAAATATCTAAATGATCGGCATCAGTAGAAGTTACAATCGCAATATTTGGTGAAAGCGTTAAAAAAGAACGGTCGTATTCATCTGCTTCTATTACAGTTGCTTTTGCTTTATTAGAAAAAACAACATTGGAATTAAAATTTGTACTAATCCCACCCAAAAAAGCATCACAATTGTAATTTGCATTATCTAACAAATGCGCAACCATTGTAGAGGTAGTTGTTTTACCATGCGTTCCTGCTACACCTATTGTAAAACTACTTTTTGTAATTAAACCTAATACTTCTGAGCGTTTTAAAATTTGATATTCGTTGGCTCTAAAATAAGTTAACTCTTCATTAGATTCTGAAATAGCCGGTGTATAAATAACAAGCGTATCTCTATGTTTATGAGATTTTGGAATAGCATCTATTGCATCTTCGTAATGAATGATACAACCTTCATTCTCTAAAGCAACGGTTAATGAAGTCTGTACTCGATCATACCCCGCAACATTAGCATCTTTAGCTAAAAAATAACGTGCAATCGCACTCATACCGATTCCACCGATACCCACGAAATAAACATTATGTATGTTAGCTAAATTCATTTT
>CALDTD010000142.1 GCA_937924345.1 uncultured Flavobacteriales bacterium
CCTGTATTCATCAACATAAAACAACCCGTACCATAAGTGTTTTTTGCTTCTCCAACCTCAAAACAACCTTGACCAAACAAGGCAGATTGCTGATCTCCAATTACACCTCTTATAGGGATTTTAGTTCCTTTATATTCCCAAAAACCAAAATCATCAGAACTATTTTTAACCTTAGGTAAAATAGATTTAGGAATTTCCATTAAATCTAACGCTTGTTGATCCCATTCTAACTTGTTTATATCAAAAAGTAGCGTACGCGATGCATTAGAATAATCAGTCGCATGTACTTCCGAATTTGTCAAATTCCATATCAACCAAGCATCAATTGTACCAACTATTAAATGATTTTGTCTCAATAATCCCTCAGCACCTTCGCAGTTTTTTAACAACCAATTTATCTTTGTTCCAGAAAAATAAGAATCGATAAACAAACCTGTAGTTTGCTTAAAATATTCTTGATGCCCTGCAGCTTTTAACGCATCGCAAAAACCAGCAGTTCTTTTATCTTGCCAAACTATTGCATTATAAATGGGTTCTCCAGTTGTCTTATTCCAAGCAACAATCGTTTCTCGTTGGTTCGTTATCCCTATCGAATCTATGGCACTCACTTCAACATTATTATTTTCAATAAGGTCGGTTAATACTTTAAGTTGAGTCTCTAAAATCTCGTTAGGATCATGCTCCACCCATCCAGATTTTGGATATAACTGTGTAAACTCTTCTTGTTCTACTGCAACAGTTTGCCCATTTTTATTAAATAAAATTGCACGGCAACTTGTCGTTCCTTGATCTATCGAAATTATGTATTCCATTCTGTTTGTTTTCTTTGGGCGTTTCCTCTCATAAAATCGAGGTCGGGCTATTCGCTTTATCTATTTTTTTAACAGTAAATATTTAATCTATCAACCTTAAAAAAAATAGGATGCCGCTGCTATCCCTAACGCAGTGAACAAAAATACATTAAAACGAAAATTTTAACTAATTAATGAATGTTAAAAGGTACTTAACAGCCAATAACTAATTGTTTTCTTCTATAGCTGCAACTTTTCCTTCTTCTATTATTTGATCTAGCTTAATATTCATTTCGTACGAAATTTCCTTCGTCTTGGAGGTAGACTTTTCAATAGAGAACGTTGCGAATAAGGGCAAATGATCGGAACCTATGTTTTTCAATACATTAATCTCGTTAACAATTATATTTCTACTATGGAAAATTAAATCTAATGGAAACTTAAACAAAGGCAACTGAGTAGGAAAAGTACCGTATATTCCTCTACCCAAACGTGCATCTTTTAAAAGCGAAGTTTTTGCAAATAATTTAGCACTTTTGGACCAGCAAACATTATTAAAATCGCCAGTTACTACACTTGGAACAGTGGACTTACGAATGAATTTAGCCATTGTCATTAATTCGGCATCTTTTTGTTTTGCGGTTGGTTTTTCGGTAGGGCTAGGTGGTGGTGGATGAACCCCCAAAAATGTAAACAACTTTCCTTCTTTATCTTTTAAAAGAATTTCTACAGATGGTGTATCTTTGGAAATTAAATAATGTGTTTTACTACTCACCACCTCTAAGTTGGTGTAAAAATGTATCCCGTAACGATTCTCTTTTGGTACTTTATGAGAAAAGCTATAGTTATTTTCAATTGGTTCCATCCCTTTTTCCCAGGAGTTATTGGTTTCCATTGTCAATAAAATATCTGGAGTATTCGAATTCACAAGATCAATTAAACGCTGATAATCTATGTTTTTTTGTAACACATTTACACTTATTAATGAAATTTCATCTTCTTCCCTTTTTATTTTTTCGTTATTACGAAGTGAAATATAAGGAGCTATAATACCTATTTGATAACCAATCCCTAAGAATAAAATCACAAAAGAACACAACAGAAAAAAGGTATACTCATGGAAATAAACAAAACCAAAAATCAATATTCCAAATTGGATAAGAAGTAGCTGAAGTCGAATAAAATCAAACACTCTGAATGTCCAATACGAAACACTGAACCAAGGTAGAAATCCAAAAAAACTAAAAACAAGCGATATGATTAGATAAGTGATCATTTTATTTACTGTTAATAAAAATCTTTTTTTTAGTAATCTGGTTTATTTCTGTATTAATTTAATAAAAACAAATGAAAAGAAAACACAAAACAACCAGTCATTAACTCCATAAACGCTGTAGAAAACCCCTGCTAATAGGTCTTCATCAAAAACAACGCTCACATTATTATTCAAATGCCATTTCGCCCACATGAATCCATAAATGAACTTCTCAACTGCAAAAACTCCAACTAGCCACTTTATATTTTGATACACTTCAGCAACTGAAATATAAGCTACTCCCCAAACGACAATCATTAATATACCAAAATTAGAAAGTACGATTGTATCAAAATCATTTAGTGCATCATTGGTAAAAAACTTAGAAAAAAATAATACGGAAAAGTTCATTAAACCAGCTAAGATAAATCCAACTTTAATATTCTTTTGTGACATTTTTTTGGGTTTACCTACAAGTTAAATAAAAGCCCGAGATCTAAGGTTGATTAACTAGATAAAGGACTCTAATTTAACTTTAATTACCAAAAACGATTAGACTACAATTTTCTAAAAAAATAGATAAATCGTAATTTTATATCATGTTAGCAGATTATTCAAGAAGACCTTTAAAAATTACAAGAGCAATAAATGAACTTGTAGGAAAACCTTTTTCTTTAAGAGAGCGTCTGGTTTACAGAGGTATCGGTTCTCATCGAATGAAAATAGAAATGTCTAGTAAAGAAATTTTTCAAAAGTTATCTAAATTTGAAGTTGTAAAATTTGGAAGTGTTGAGTTAAGGCCAAAAGGTATTATTGTGCATTTTAAAGATAACTTAACACATTGGGTTTGGGTAATACCCTATTACAAACTTGTAATTTACAATACTGATTATGATAGCATCCACGCAAATGGAAACTTTATTAACTTTAACAAAAAGCATTTAAAGAAAACAAACTTGAAGTTTTTCAAAAAAATTATTGGGCTCAAAAACGCTTACATGCAGCTCAACTATTCGGGCGGACCAAATGATGGCCATTAAACAAGATATACCGTAATTTTAAATTGTGAATTTGGCAAACTTAATCTTCTTACCTTCAGTCAACCATTTTTGCTCATAATAAGTTTTAATTTCCATCAACTCTTTTAATTCCTCTGGAGTAGAATCTTTCACTACCATTTCTCCATAAACGTCCCAAGATGATAAAAAACAATTATAATTATGCTCTTCTATTTGTTCTAAAGTAGACTCGAATAACAAGTCGCTATCGGTCTTAATATTAATAACTCCAGTAGACTTCATTATTTTACGATAGCGATCTATAAACAACTTTGATGGTAAGCGTTTACGTGGTCTTTTTGGTTGTGGATCAGAAAATGTTAGCCATATTTCTGAAACTTCATTCTCTGCAAAAAGATATTCTATAAAATCAATTTTTGAACGTACAAAACCTATGTTAGGCATTTTATCTTCAACACCTGTTTTTGCTCCTCTCCAAATTCTAGAACCTTTTATGTCTATCCCAATAAAATTCTTTTCCGGATATTTTTGAGCCATACCAACAGTATACTCTCCCCTACCACAACCTAATTCTAACACAATAGGGTTTTCATTTTTAAAAAAGTCTGAATGCCATTTTCCTTTCATCTGAAAGCCTTCTTTCACTTCTTCCATAGAGGGTTGAAAAACATTTTCAAAATGTTCCATTTCGGCAAATCGCTTTAATTTATCTTTTCCCATTGTTGTAAAATTTTATGCGAAGATAATAAGAAGTTTTAGTTTGCTTTACGAAAAGTAAATTACTCATCTCGTATTAAATTAATATGCCCTGTATAATCGTTCCCTTTATAATTGAATAAATAGTAATACGTTCCGTCAGAATGATTTCCTCCAGTCCATTTCATTAATTTATCGGACTCAAATAGTTTTGTTCCCCATCTATTGTAAATAACTAAAGTTGCATTTTCGTTAATTATTTCTCCAAAAGCTGTAATAATAAAAGCATCATTTACCTCATCCCCGTTCGGCGTAAACACATTAGGTATATACAAATCAGAAAAATTAGCAGTTGTAGAACAATCTCTAATATCTAAATTAGTATATACTAAACTATCGCATCCTGTTTGCGCAATCAAGGTATCTGTTATGGTTTTCGATTCGTAATACCATGAGCCGTTTATAAATGCACTGTCACAAAAGAAAGGTAAATTTTCTACCGAAGACTGAATAGGTATAACCTCTAGACTGAGATAAATAATTGAATCACAATTATAGACTGAATTTAAAGTAGAGATGTAATCTCCACTTTGTGTATAACTTTGGTTGTTACTAGTCCAAAAATACTCACCACAAGCAGAAACAGTATCATAAACTGCATAGTTTTGATGCATTGTTAATATTGATTCGATAATACTATCACAACCATAAACAGTAGATAAAGTATCG
>CALDTD010000143.1 GCA_937924345.1 uncultured Flavobacteriales bacterium
AAGTGCTCCTACAAACAACTTATTACTGTCCAGTGAAATGTAAGAACCAAAAACAGATTGATTATTCCTTGGTGTGGCAAGTATCTCTGTATCCAAAAGATATGTTGAACCTACTAAATCAAACTTAAATACACTTCCTGTAGCAATAGTTCCATCTCCTAAAGGGTTAGAATCTGCTGGTGCTCCAACAAACAAAGAGTTATTATTAAATTCCAACGAAAAACCAAAAGCTCCTGAAGCAAAAAACACGTTAGAATTAGGGTATTCTAACCTAGGCTGACTTAACACCCAAGAGGTTCCATTAAATGCATACACGTAAGCAAATCCTTGTGAACCTGAACCTGTAGCCACTTGTTTATCTGGAGCACCAACACCTATTTTATTATCTAATACGTCTACGACAAATCCGAAACTATCCCCATCAGACCTTCCTGCTTCCACTAGTTTTTGCTCAAAATTCCAGACTCCAGCATTTAATCTATAAACATAAGCCGCACCCGCATTTGAAAGAGGATTAGATTCAGTTTCATCATAATCCTCTCTTCTAGCTCCCACAACTAACAAATCATTATCTATCGAAACATCAACCCCAAAATCATCACCCAATCTTGGAACTGGATCATAAACTATTTGTTGAAATTCCCATTCTCCGTTTACTGCATTTTTTTTATATAAATAAACTGCGCCAGCATTTGAAATCATATTCATACCTAATTGAGCGTCAGCACGTGAAGCTGCAACAGCCATCCAATCGCCAGAGATATCCAAACCAGTGCCATACTGCAAATCTGGATGTCTATTTTGAGGCACTATTTTTCTAGTCTCTGTGTAAAGCCCTCCAGTTCTTTCATAAATGTAAAGTGCTCCAGAAGCAAACATAGGGTTATTTCCTATGGAGTCCGTACTATCTCCTGGCGCAGTTATATATGCAAAATTGTCATTAAGCAATACCCTTGCTCCAAAAGAGCCTTCAGCACTTCTATTAGAAGGTAGTAACTTTTGAGTTTGCAACCATTGACCATCATTTTGCCTTTGCAATACAAATGCTGAACCTGCAGAATCCAATGGATTTAACTCATTCTCATCTTCTTCGTCTCCAGGCACTCCAACAAGACAGTAATCACCTAAAACATCGATAGCAATCCCAACACCATCGACTGAAGAGCGGTTTTGTGCAACAACTTTTTGAACCTGATTGTAAGCTTGCCCAAAAAAAGACAAACAATATAAAACTGAGAAAACAAATAAAATTAGGCGCATAATAAACGATATAAAAAAAGTAAATGTAATTCTTTTTTAATTTCTAACAAAGTTATAAAAGCTTGAATTTGACTAAATTAAGAGCACCTAAAATGAATAACATTCATTTCATCATAAAGAAGCCTTAATTAATAAGCTAACATAGCGTATTTAACCTTTTTTTAAATAAAAATAAAATACAGAACCCTCTCCTATTTTACTTCTTACAGAAATGGATTGATTATGCGCCTCTACTATATGCTTGACAATGGATAACCCAAGACCTGAACCTCCTTCATGCCTCGCTCTACTTTTATCTATTCTATAAAAACGCTCAAATAATCTTTGTTGATGCTCGGTATCTATACCAATCCCATCATCCGCTACCTCAACTAGAATATAGTCTTCAGCATCATACAACCGAACTTCTGTCAGACCATTTTCTCGGCCATAATTAATAGAGTTATTAATCAAATTAGCCAAAACTTGTGTCATTTTATCTTTATCGCACCAAACACTTGTTTGATCTAGGTCTGAAGTTACTTTAAATTCTATACCAAGTCTTTTTGCTTTTATTTCAAAGCTATCTAACACATCATTAACTAAAACCTTAATATCTATACTAGCCTGATTTAAAATAACTCTTCCTGACTCAATCTCTGTAATCAAATCTAAATCTTCTACAACTCTAGCAATTCTATCTACCCCTTTGTTTGCTCTTTCTAAAAAAACTCTATTTATCTTTTCATCTTCAAGCCCTCCCTCTAACAAAGTTAAAATATAGCCTTGAATACTAAATATTGGAGTTTTTAATTCATGAGCTAGATTACCCAAAAATTCTCTTCTAAATAACTCTTGCTCTTTTAAACGTTCTATTTCTTCACTTTTTGTTTTCCCCCAATCCATTACTCTTTTCTCGGCTTCTTCGAGAATATTATCGGACACTAACTTATTAGCAAAATTATTTCCTCCGCTTTGATTAACAACCCTGTAAAGCAATCTTAATTTACTTAGAATTAAATACTCAATTAAATAATTAAGCAGATAATAATTGGCAATTGCTAACAAAAGAAAACCAATTATGAAGAAAAAAATTAAGCTCGTTGAGCCAATTGTAACATAAAACATGTAAAGAATAACATAGAATAGGTTAATAACAACTGCTACAAAAAGGGACAACTGTTTAGGCGTTTTAATAATCCTCATGACTCAACTTTATTTTAAACAAATATAATCTCTTTATCAGAACAATACCATTATTGTAATCCGCTGTTAAATACTGTTAAAGAAGAAAACCATCTTTCCATTAGCTGTATTTTTGGTTAGAATAGCATGGTAAAAAAACATCTCATACTAATATTAACAATCCTAAGTAGCTCAGCTTTGCTTGGCATTATAGCTATTCAAGCATTCTGGATTAAAAGCACAGTAGACCAACGTGAACAGCAATTTGACTCAACCGTAAAAAAAGCTTTAATTGAAGTTATTCATAATACAAACATGTTTGAGGCTAGAAACCGATTAAATTCCGATAGAAAAACTCAACAACTTTATCAACTTCTTCACAGCAACTCGAACTTTAATCAATTTATTGATCCTAATAATGTTGATTCCATTCTAAATCTGAATAATAATTCAAATAAGATATGGGAAAACCAACAAGACTTGATGGAAAAACTAGTTTCTGAACTCTTTTCAAATAATGCTTACAAAAGAATAGAAGACAGAATACCTCAAAAAGAGCTCGATAGCATAATTAACAAAGTATTAAAGAAAAATGGAATAGAAGCTGAGTATTACTTTGGGGTGTTTGACAGAAATAACAACTTGCATTATTCTAACAATGAAAATATAGAAAAGGAATTACGTAAAAGCGAGTACAAACTTAACCTATTTCCTAACGATTTCATGACTTCTGCTGGTTATTTATCTTTTATGATTCCTCACCAAAGAGCTTACGTCTTTAAATCTATGAGCATACTTTTAATACTTTCAACACTTTTTATAATTATTATTATTTTTACTTTTTATTATACTTTTACAATTATTTACAAACAGAAAAAAATATCACTTATAAAAAATGACTTTATAAACAACATGACTCATGAACTAAAGACACCTATATCAACTATTTCATTAGCATGTGAAGCTTTAAGAGATAAAGACCTAGGAAATTCAGAGTCTACAAGAAGTCGATTTGTTTCTATGATTAAAGATGAAAACAAACGCTTAGGAGTACTTGTAGAAAATGTTTTACAAAGTGCAGTTTTAGACAGAGGAGAGGTAAAATTAAAACCAGAAA
>CALDTD010000144.1 GCA_937924345.1 uncultured Flavobacteriales bacterium
CAGTCTATCAAATTAAGTCATTCTCTACCATCAAATGACTTCTTACAACAAGATTTAAAACAAAAAATCACGATAATGACTTATCGTGATTTAATAGAGTAAACGAATCTTTACTAATTATTTACTTACGAGATTTAGCGTTACATTTATGTAAGGTAAAGGAGCTAATCTATTTTTCATTAAGTAATCTTGGGCACCAAAAAAACCTCTATAAAAATCTTTATTAGACTCGGACAAATCATCTACATTAAAAGAGTAATTTACAGCCATTCCTGCCTGAAGACCCAACCATAGAAAACCTTTTAATTGTTTCTGATAATCTAGTCTAAATCTAATTTCACTTCTTCTTAGCTCCATATTTTGTGCATTAAATGGAGTATTGTAAAGTCTATAAGACCCACCTTCTAGCTCGTAACCAGCCAACAATATATTTCGGGAATTAAACTTTCTTCTATATTGTGCTCGTGCAGGAAATAAAATTTCAGTACCCCATTTTCTATTAGCCGATGTATAGTTATACATTACAACAGGGATATAATTTAACTCTCCAGCTCTATATGTTCTTGATAATCCTATCCCCCATTGCAATCTATCGCTTGATCTTTTTCCCCATATTGCCGTAGCAGATGTTTTAATCGTAGATAAGTCTGGTCTATAATTAGGGTCATTAAAAGCATAGTTACCATTTAATTCTCCCATTAATTGAACAATAAGGAAATGTCTCTCCCCTAAGGGTTTAAAAACAGTACTATTTAGATTAGTACTAGTTAAAGTCTGAGCAATTTCTCTTACAAAATCTCTATGTTCACTTGGCTCTAGTTCTTCTCTACCTTGATGACAAGCTTGATTAAAACCTCCACCTAATTGCCAAATAAATTTAGACTTAGAAACTACAGGAATATTGGCATTAAGCCTAATACCGCTATAATAAACTTTACTAGAAGTAGAGGTATTTGGAGTTTCATCTGGTGCATAAACCCCTTCTGGAGATGTTGTAAGTATCCCATTCCCAGAATAATCATAACCTAAAGATATGAAACGGTTTGGACTTAAATCAAAAATTTTAGGACTACAATAAGAAACAATTTCTCCGACATCTTCAACATTGTCGTACATGCTGTAATCTTCCTCTTCTTCTATATAAGTAGAATCGATTTGTGCAAAACTGACTTGCACCAGCATCGAAAACGATGCTAGTGCAGCCCACTTAACTATAAATTTCATACTTTACTATTTTTTCTTTTTCAAGACTACTCTTTTCCAAGTATCTGTTCTTCCTAAAGCTTTTACACCTACGTAACCTCTAATGTTTAACACATCTCCTTTTTTTGTAATAACACTACTGTAAAGACTTCCACTTTCAGGATCGTAAATTGTTCCATCTTCCCATTTGTTATTTCCTTTATAAACAAAATCTTTTAACATTCTATAACCTCTTAACGGTACGTTTCTCATCTTCTCGTCCTCGTTATTTTTATCTGTTTTAGGTTTGTTAGTTGTAGGATCAATTGGTTCTTTCAACCATACAATCTTACCGTAATACTTAGTTCCGATTTTCTCAATTTTAACTCTTGCCTTTCCGCTACTTGGCTCCCAAATACCTACGATATCATCAGCTTCTCCGCCTCCTAAACTAAAAGACGTAAAACTACTTAAACCTACTAATACTAATAATGCTCCTAAAATAATTGCTAACTTTTTCATCTTATCTATATTTTATTGTTTGTAATAATTGATACTAAAAACCAATTTAGTCTCTAAATTTAAATCGTCGTCGTAGTCTTCGTTAATAATTGCATCAGCAATAATAAAACAAGTTTCCTCTTGTAAAACAGGCATTATTTGTTCTTGCAAATCAGCAACTTTTAGTTCTACTTCTTTTTTTCCTTTTTCAATTGGGTTAATCACTGCAACATTTTGCATCGGAAAGTTTTCCGACATTACCTGAAGATTAATCGATTCTACTAAATCTAAGTTATCTAAATTACCACTTTTAACTGTACAAGAAGTTAATGTTACATCTACTAATTCTTCTTTTTTAATATCATTTTCAGCTAAAAAAGCGCTTAATTCTGCACTTAATTCTGCCTGACAAGTGTTGCTCCCTTCAAAAAGCGGTCCACTTGCTATCAAATTAGTGTTAACAATAAACTCTTTATGTGTATTTGCTTCATTGGCACAAGAAACCAAACTTAACAATGCAACAATGATAACTGCAAAACTTATAATTCTCTTCATTTTCTTTTTTTATTTTAAATCTTCACTCCTACTTTAGGAATATGTTCACTCAAATTTAATTTTTTTATTTAAACTTTCAGAATAAAATTACACTTTGATACAGTTGTTTATGGTTTTACAAACTCTGTGCCACAAGTTTTTAACTACCCTACAATTTGTAGCTTAGCATACTTTAGTAATAACTGCTTCTCTCCGCTAGTTGGGAACAGAACTGTAGCTTTTAAATTTGGCGCCTCACCTTCAATTTTTAGAATTTTCCCTTTTCCAAAGCGTTCGTGTTGCACAACAACACCAACACTCAATTTAGACACATCTACTTTTTGAGCCGAAGCAGGTGTAGGTGTAGCACTTACTTTCTTTAAGTTTCTTCCACCAAAAGATGGTTTGTGACTTGTTGGTTTTGGCGCTACACTTTGTTTTGTTGGTACTGTTCTCTTACTAAACTGACCTCCAAATTGTTTTGCTCCAACATTTCTAGATCCAAAACCTCTAGCCTCACTTCCGAAAGACTCGTTCATCATCTCTCTACCTCCACTAGATTGTGATAAATCTAAATAGTTTTCGTCTATTTCTTCTATAAAACGACTTGGTTCACAAGAAATTAGATTTCCCCAACGGTAACGACTCATAGCATAACTTAACGTACATTTTTTCTCTGCTCGTGTTACCGCTACGTAAAACAATCTTCTTTCTTCTTCTAACTCTGTTCTAGAGTTTAGCGCCATTTGAGAAGGAAATAAAGCTTCTTCTAAACCAACTACATAAACATAAGGAAACTCTAATCCTTTTGAAGCATGTATTGTCATTAAAGTTACTTTATCATTATCCTCATCATCTTCGTTATCTGCATCTGTTAACAAAGCAACATCTAATAAGAAATCCGGTAAGAAAACGTCTTCTCCATTCGCCTTGCTCTTTTCTGTAAACTCTTTTATACCATTTTGAAGTTCTTGAATATTCTCGTATCGCGCAACACCTTCTGGAGTTTTATCAGCGTATAATTCTCTTGCTAATCCACTTGACTGACCAATTTCGCTTGCTAAATCAAAAGCAGTTAATGTATCTAACTTTGTAGCAAAACTTTTAATCATCATAGTAAATTGAGCAATTTTATTACTCGTGCCAGCATTTATACCAACATTATACTTAGGTAAATTACAAAGCATTTCCCATAGAGAAATGTCATTTGCTCGAGCTGCAACTGTTGCTTTATCTAAACTTCCTTGGCCTATTCCTCTTTTTGGATAGTTGATTACTCTTTTTAGTGCTTCTTCATCGTTGTGATTGGCAGTAAGACGGTAATATGCTATTAAGTCTTTTATCTCTTTTCGTTGGTAAAATGATAACCCTCCATAAATTTTATATTTAATATTTAACTTACGTAAGGCTTCCTCAAAAGAACGAGACTGCGCATTTGTTCTATATAATATGGCGAAGTCTAAATTGGCTGCTTGTTCATTTTGTTTAATTTCAAAAATATCATTGGCTACAAACTTGCCCTCTTCATTATCCGAATATGTTTTTATTACACGCATCTGATCACCTTGATCGTTAGCCGTCCAAACATTTTTCTGAATTTGATTTTTGTTATTTTTAATAATACTATTAGCAGCGTTTACAATAACTTTAGACGATCTGTAATTCTGTTCCAGCTTAAATAGTTTATAATGTGGATAATCTTTTTTAAAGTTTAATATGTTCTGAATATCTGCACCACGAAAAGCATAAATGCTTTGCGCATCATCTCCTACAACACATAAGTTTTGGTTTTTAGCTGCTAATCTCTTTACAATTAAATACTGTGAATAGTTGGTATCCTGATACTCATCTACCAAAATATACTTGAACTTATTTTGATACTTTTCTAACACATCTGGAAAGTTTTTTAGCAGCACATTTGTCTTAAATAACAAATCATCAAAATCCATTGCTCCAGCTTTAAAACAACGTTTTGCATATTCCATATAAATTTCACCTAACTTTTTACGACCAGTTTCTCTATCGTCTGCTTGTATATCTGTATTTTGTAAATACGCTTGAGGAGAAATTAGATTGTTTTTTGCCGAAGAAATACGTGATCCAACTATTGAAGGCTTATATAACTTATCGTCTAAGCCCATTTCTTTTACAATAGCTTTTATGACACTTCTAGAGTCTTGCGTATCGTAAATTGTGAAGTTACTTGGATAGCCTAATCGTTCACTTTCGGAACGTAAAATACGTGCAAATACCGAGTGAAAAGTTCCAGACCATACATTACGCGCTTGACCATCGCCTAGCATTTTAGAAATACGCTCCTTCATTTCTTTAGCAGCTTTATTGGTAAACGTAAGCGACAAGATATTAAAAGCATCAATACCTTTATCAATCATGTTGGCTATTCGGTAAGTTAACACTCTGGTTTTTCCAGAACCTGCTCCCGCAATTACCATCATTGGTCCACTTATATTTTCTGCTGCAGCTCTTTGAGGCTCGTTTAATTCGTCTAAATAATGCATAAAACAAAAATAAGGATTCTTGTTTTTATGAGCAGTATAGAATCTATTTAGTAATTAACAAAAAAAATAATGATTGAGTTAACGGAATTAAGAAATCAATCTCCCTTAATCCCTCTTCGCCAAGAGGGAAAGCTTAATCAATTTTGAGAATAAAAAAAGTCTAACTCTTCAGACCTTTTTTCGCCAAAAAAGGAAAGTTATTATCTTTCCTTGTACTGCTCTTCGTAATATTTTTGGTAATCACCAGATGTTATATTATCCATCCATTGTTGGCTAGACAAATACCAATCAATAGTTAGGTTCATTCCTTGTTCGAAAGTAACTGAAGGCTCCCACCCTAATTCTTCTTTTATTTTTGTTGCATCTATAGCATAACGCATATCGTGACCAGCTCTGTCTTTTACAAAAGTAATTAGATTTCGAGAGGCTCCTTTTTCTCGACCTAATTTCTCATCCATAGTATCGCAAAGTAAATGAACAATATCTATATTTTTCCATTCGTTATGCCCTCCAATATTATAGGTTTCTCCAACTTTACCTTTATGAAAAATATCGTCTATTGCTCTTGCATGATCTACAACCCACAACCAATCTCTAACATTTAAGCCTTCTCCATAAACAGGTAAAGGTTTATTATTTTTAATATTATTAATCATTAAAGGCAACAACTTCTCTGGGAACTGATGCGAACCGTAATTGTTGCTACAATTAGAAATTTTTACTGGTAGATGAAACGTATGAAAATACGCTCTTACAATGTGGTCTGAACTTGCTTTTGAAGCTGAATAAGGACTTCGAGGATCGTAAGGTGTATCTTCGTAAAAGAAACCTGTTTCACCAAGAGAACCGTAAACCTCATCTGTAGAAATATGATAAAAAACTTTGTCCTCCAAGTTATCATTCCATATTTCTCTAGCCGCATTCAGCAAGTTTAACGTTCCAACAATATTGGTCATTATAAACTCATTGGGATTGGAAATAGAACGGTCTACATGGCTTTCTGCTGCTAAATGTATAACAGCCTCGAATTTATATTTACTAAACAATTCGAATATAAATAGTGCATCATTTATATCTCCCTTAACAAAAGTGTAATTTGAGTGCTCTTCTATATCTGATAAGTTTTCTGGATTCCCAGCATAAGTTAACTTATCTAGATTAATAATATTATAATCAGAATATTTTGTTACAAATAAA
>CALDTD010000145.1 GCA_937924345.1 uncultured Flavobacteriales bacterium
GATCCTAACTATGCGGGATTGGAACCATATAAAGAACCATTAGGTCTATTTAAAGGTAATAAAGCCCATAGCTGTATGAGTGGCTTTGATATTTTTGATCAGCTCTCTCTTAATCACAGTATTATATCAAATGCTCGTTGGCAAAATACCGACCAGCACTTAATAGAAAATTGCACTTGGTATGCTAATGATCTTGCCCTATATACTGGTATAGGTGGTGGAATAGCCTATACAGATAATTTAATTTTCGAAAATAATGTACTTGTAGATAACGTCACTAATATAATGTTGGCCAGCTATTCGCAAGTACAAGAATCTGTCATTGTCACAACTGGTGCACTAGCAGAAAGTAGCATTTACAGAGTTTACGATGGTGCTGGGCAGGTTAGAGATTGTCATTTAGTTGGATGGAATGGAACTAATGGAGAATACTTAGATAACATTGGAGCCACATTCAAACACACGAATCATCGATTTTCGGGAATAACTACAGATGATGGATTACCTCCAATTGTAAATTTACCGGATTATGATATTCCTATATCAAATACTGATTCCACACCTAGCAGCCTTTCTCATCCTCGGACTTGGAACGTTGTATTGTATGATGAAGACGGCAGTCTTTCTGGCACACCTAATAGTTCAATCGTGAGCAATCATCCGATGATGTTAGTAGGTGATGAATCACAACCTTTAAACTGGGTGAATGCCTACCGCAGTCCTCATAAATTTGTACTTTCATACCTTCAGTTCCCAGGATTAGCTAATGTTGATTATCCAAACCTTACTTGTACAAGATCAAAAATAGGAACACCAACCGAGTCGGTTTATTTTATATATGGATACAAAGAGAGAATACAACTTCCGTTCATCATTAACGAAGATTTTATTTATAGTTATCAATTTGAGTCGCTGCCAACTAACAAATCGATTGAAGTGTTTATGGATGATGCGAAATCTGGCGATAACTACCTGTTGCGATTTAAAGATTTTGGTAAATTGGGCGGATTGAACTTTAGTGTTCCTTTGCCATTATATACTTCCATGAATGATTTGATGAATGGCAGCTGGGGTGGTTACCTAATAGAACCAAATGGTGATCTATACGTGAAACCTATCGCTATTCAACACAAACAAAGCCTCAACATCAGTTGGACTACTGATTTTAATGTTCCAATCTTAGATACAGATGGAGATGGCGTATCTGATCGTCAGGAAATTATAAACGGTACAGATCCCTTTGATCAAGTGTCGGTGTCTGTGCAAGAACTGAACAATCCTAATTTATTCCTTTTTCCAAACCCAATAAGAGAAAATGATAAAGTAAACATCTCTATCCCTGAGGAATTTCAAAATACGGAAATCAGTTTAACTATAATAAGTGTTTCTGGTAAGGCATTGGCTAATTATCAATTCCTGTCAAATGAGAAAATCAGTTTCCCAACAGATGGTCTTAGTAAAGGGGTGTATTTTGTCCGAGTAGAATCAAAAAATTGGAAAAGTGATTCGAAATTGGTTATTGAATAATTGTTTAAGATCTTAAGTAAAAGATTATCTAACGCCATCAAGGCGTATAGTGCATATTACCATGCGGGATGTTACGATACTATGTATGGAACTTTGATAGTAATGAAAAAATGAAGAAACTCTCCAAATATTTACACTAACAATACTAAGTTTTTCTGCAAATGCTCAACTTTTGACTGAATACGTTAAACTTGGAATATCTATAGGCTCTAAAATATTAATTGGAAACACAAATTAAATTACAAACCAATACAGACTTTTGTTTAGATTCTAAAATAGGCTATATGATAAAGCCAAATATTACTCTTTTATTAACTTCGAATGTTTCAGGATATGATCATTCTGGTATTGGTAGGGAAAGAAAGAGAGATTTCGGGGTTGTGGCTCCAGTTATTCAGTATTTGTTCAGTAATAGATTTTATTTGCTAGCAGGAATAGGAATTGATGTCGATGCGCCTGTGTTTTTTGATATTGTTGATTCTGAAAAAAATAAAGAAGAAACAGCATACTACAAAGGAGTTAGAATGTTAGGAGCTGTAGGGTATAAGCTTTATTAAGGAAAAAAATCACACTTGATTTGAAAGCTAGAATGACTTATAGAAATATAACCATTATTGAAAGTAAAACCACTGGTGTTTCTCCTTCAATTCTTACTGGCATTAATTTTTATTAACTTTAGCAATATGATTACAAAGAACGCCGCTATAAAATTGATGATTGGATTACTATTTGTTGTACTTGTTTTTCATTTTTGCATACTATTCGAAATCATCTCTTATGAAATAGTTTGGTCAGGCAGAATTAATTCTTTAAATGAAATGAGGGTTTTCGAATCCGTTTCGATATTAATTAATATTTTTTTGATAGTAACACTTTTTGTTAAATCAAAAAACATCCAAAATAATGTATCTAATAAAGTAGTGAATGGAATAATTTGGGCATTTGTTTTCATATTTTCCTTAAATACAATTGGTAATTTATTTGCCAAAAGTAAAGTTGAACTCATTTTTGGTACAGTATTGACATTAGTTTCATCTATATTGTGTTGGATAATTGTAAGGAAAAGTAACTAAATGCTAATACTATTTTATAAAACGTACATAGCAAATAACTCCTAATTTAATAGATTAATATAATTCTACTTAAAGTGTACTAATAAGTACAGTCAACAATGATGTAGTTTTTGGAGATTCGGTTATTACTGATAATGAGGGTGGATTTAAAATTACCTTTTCTAATTATTATTTACTTTCTAAAGTTAGAATTGAAGCATCTTTATTTAAAGATAATTGGTATAATTTAAAAAATAGGTCTGGAAGGCTTAAAGTCTTAGATGCTAATTATATAGTTGATATTAA
>CALDTD010000146.1 GCA_937924345.1 uncultured Flavobacteriales bacterium
CACCTTGTGAAAAAGAAAAACATGAAAACAATGACAATGTAGTTAATAATAAATATTTCATCTTTAGCAATTTAACTTTAACCAAATATACATTTTTTTTACATAAAGCTAAAGGCAGCACATTTTTAAAGCAATACACAAATCGAACTATGAACCATAATAAACACAAAAATATTTATGACTTTAGAAAAGTCTGATATTTAAATTGCAAATAGTTTTTCAACTTCTACTTTTGTTTTAAACAAACCGAACATTACTATCGCCACTTTCTTATCTAATTCTAGAACTTCGCCTATTTGTTTCCCTCCTGATTTTAGCTTTACTCGAGACCCTAACTTAATTGTTTTAGCAGGTTTTAATTTCTTTTTTTTCTTTTTAGGTTTCTTTGGCAATCCTGATGAAGCTTTTAGCTGTTCCAGCTTATTTGCATTGTCTAATCTCGTTTTTTCTACTGCTAAATATTTATTAATAGACTGTAATAGTTCTTTGTTTGCTTTTCGATTATTCACTTGGAATTTATCAACAAACTGAATCATTTTTTTTCCTGAAGAGATATATTTATTATTCTCGTCACCAATACGCTTGTTTTGAGCTAATTTTTCGTTTAATCGCTTAGTTTTATCTATAAAAATTTGCTCGGCTTCTAATGATTTTTCTTCAACAATTTGAAACGCCATTTTTGCTTGAGATAAATTAGTTTTCTCTTCTTGTAATTCAGATAATAACTCATCCATCTTAACCCGGTTTACATCTAACCTACTTTTTGCATCGGAGATTAATTCCTCTGGAATACCATTCATTTTTGCTACTTCAAAAGTAAATGAAGAACCAGGCTGGCCAATAGACAGCTTATATAATGGTTTTAAAGAATTTGTATCGAACAACATACTAGCATTGACTGCATTTCGTAGCTCAGAAGCTTTTAGTTTTATGTTCGCATAATGTGTTGTAATGACACCAAAACTTTTCTTATTGTATAATGTCTCAAAAAACACTTCCGCTAGAGCTCCTCCAAGCTCGGGGTCAGACCCAGTGCCAAATTCATCTAACAATAATAGTGTACGCTTATTGGTCACCTTCAAAAAGTGATTCATCCTTTTTAATCGATAGCTGTATGTACTTAGCTCATTCTCTATTGACTGATTATCTCCAATATCGCTTAAAATAGAATGAAACCAGCCCATTTTACTATTCTCATTTGCTGGAATCAATAAACCACATTGATACATCAATTGAATTAACCCAATCGTTTTTAATGTAATTGATTTCCCTCCTGCATTTGGACCAGAAATAACCAGCATTCGGCTAAACTTATTCATTTGAATAGACTGTGGTAACGTTTTCTTTTTTTCTTTTAAATTATTTAAATAAAGTAAAGGATGTTTAGCATCAATTAAATCGATTTCGCTTTCTGAAGTAAATTGTGGAAGATTAG
Organism: uncultured Flavobacteriales bacterium; assembly: GCA_937924345.1. Classification (GTDB taxonomy): domain Bacteria; phylum Bacteroidota; class Bacteroidia; order Flavobacteriales_D; family Parvicellaceae; genus S010-51. Next base: position 1,436 of record CALDTD010000146.1, read on the forward strand.
CTTCTAATAAAATTCCAAGTTTTGTTTTAGATTGTATAAAATCAATTCGTACTAAAAGTTGCTGATAGGCCTTAATTAAATGATTATGCTGATGAATTTCTGCTGTTAACGCTTTTAGAATTCTAAAGATTTCTTGTCTTTCTTCTTCTTCTAATCGTTCTAAATCTGCGTTTAATATCGCGTTTTCTTCAGGCTCAATGTAAGAAAGGTGCCCACTTTTAGAAGCGCCAAATTGTTTACCGTCTACTGTTCTTTTGTAGCTAGAAACTACAGAAAGCACCCTTCTTCCATTTAAAAAACTTTCATTCGTATCACCAAGGTATCCTTTGCCTTGATATTTTTTTAAAACACGATCAAAATTACGGTTTACTTGCCGTTGTGTGGATTTAATCTGTTGTCGAATTTCAGAAAGAAGCTTTGAGGCATCATTTTTAATCTTTAAACGCTTATCAAATACTTTCTCGATAGGTTCAATTATTTCCTTTGTAAAGTAAACAGAATTAAATTCAGACTTTAAATAAACAAATTCGTCTTCTCTTCTTTCAAAAAAAGCTAGCATTTCATTTATTAAAATACTTGCATCGTATATTTTTACAACACTATTTACTTCTAGTGTTGCGCCTTTTATTCGTAGAACTTTTAATTCATTAAGTAACTCTTGAAATTCTAATCTAGGAAATCCCGCTTGATCTTCTTCTTTTATTTTCTTTAAATCGTTAACAATTAAAAGCTCTCTAGTTACGCTTTCTTGTTCTTTGAAAGGCTGGATAGATTTTACAGCAAGCTTTGCCGAATCTTCCACACAATAATCAATTAATAATTCTCTGATTTTAGAAAACTCTAAATCTTCGATTGTTTGTTGATCGAACATAATAGATAAACCCTTTAAATTTGTACTCCAATCATTAAAACGTCATCCATTTGTTGTTCTTCACCTTTCCAAGTATTAAAAAATGCTTCTATCTCTTTTCCTTGCTCTTCGAACGGCATTTGACAAACTTGATCTAAAAGCTCGTTTAAAACAGAAATTTTCATTTTTCTACCTTTGCTTCCTCCAAATTGATCTGGATAACCGTCGCTAAACATATATAAAATATCTTTAGGCTCTAGTTGGAAACTTTCGGTTTTAAATATTTTTGTGATTGTTCCAATTCCTCCAACAGAATGTCTGCTGCCTTTAATTGTATTTCTAATACCATCTCTATAGATATATAATGGTCGCATTGCCCCTGCATAAGATAATTGATTTGTTCTACTATCTATAACACAAATACCGACATCCATTCCATCTCTGTTCGAACTAAAATCATCTTTCTGTCTTAAAACATTGACTAAACCTTTGTCTATTTCGTCTAAAATCACACCTGGATCTCTTAGGTTTTTAATTGTACATGTTTCTCGAAGCAAAATTCGCCCAATCATACTCATAAACCCACCTGGAACTCCGTGGCCTGTACAGTCTGCACAAACAATAATTTTTTTACCAAAATATTCGGTAATCCAATAAAAGTCTCCACTTACAATATCTCTAGGTTTAAAAATAATAAAGCTATTTGGAAACAGATTTTTAATTTGTTTTTCTTCGGGAAGGATAGCTTTTTGAATACGTTGAGCGTAATTTATACTATCTGTTAAATCTTTATTTATCTCTTCCATCTTTTCTTTTTGCTCCACCAATTCTGAAGTTCTAAGGTCCAATTCGTTAGATAATTTTCTTAAATAATTTATGTGCTGCCTTTCTCTTATCTTTATTATAATTGTAGTTATAGCAATAAGTAAAAAAGCGATTAATGTATAAAACCACCATCTCTTGTAATATGGCTTTTCAATTTCAATTTTAACAATCGCCATATTTCCTTCAACACCATCATCGTTAAACGATTTAACTTTAAAGATATATTTCCCTTCTCTAACTTTAGTATATTTTTTTTTGTCGCTATTTGTTAATTCAGACCAATTATCATCATATCCTTCCAGAATATATTTATACATTAATCCTTTCGAATTTTTTAAACTAATCCCCTTAAATGCAAATTCAAGATTATGCTCTCCAGCTGGCAAAATAGTATCTAACAGATCTTTAACCTTATTTTCATCATCAAAAACTATTGATCGATAAGAAGTAATTGGGGGAATATTATTTTTTATAGCTTCTTTTGAATCATACTTAACAACTCCGTTCTGGGTTCCGAACCATATTTCATTTTCAAACGCATCAATAACTCCCATAGAAAAGCGTGTATTTAAACCATATTTACTATCAAAAACTTCAATTTCTTTTGTTTCTATATCTAAACTACTTAAACCTGCATCATGGCTAACCCAAACCTTCCCTCTATCGTCTAATTCTATAGCATAAGAATAGTTATTTAATAATCCATCTTTTGTTGTGTAACGCTCTAGCGTACTATCGGTAAAGCAAAATAGTCCTTGCCCTTGAGAACTCACCCATATATTTCCATTTATGTCTTCGTTTATCTTAGTAACATTCACAGAAATATATTCCTCATCTTCAGATCTGAAAGGGATTTTAGAGATTTTTCCTTTTTTTATAATATTTAAAAATGCACTATTTGTACCTACATAAACAATATTATTTGGCGAAACATATATATCGTTAATTGTATTGTGTGAAAGGCCATCACTCATACTAAATCGTATAAGTTCAGAAGTTGTTAAGTCCATCCTGTAAACACCATAGGGAGTACCAATCCAAAGGTTATTATTTTCTTTAGCTAAATCTGTGATGTGGTAAGATAATACATCATCTGAAAGAGAAATAAGCTCAAATTCACTTGAAGCAGGTTTCTTAACGTAAAGTCCTTTTGTTTCTGTTCCGACAAATATTGTTGAATCTTCAAGTATTAAAAAACTTGTAATATCATCGTTTGGAAGTTTACTTTTTCCTTCACTAAAGCTAAACTTCTTGGTAACATACTGTTTATCGAAAGCCTCTAGCCCCCCTTTTGTAGCTACCCAAACTATTCTTTCGGCAACTTCTATTGCAGTGATATCATTTTTATTTACTTTATCCCTAAAATAAAAAGTAAAAAAATTATCTTCTTTAG
>CALDTD010000147.1 GCA_937924345.1 uncultured Flavobacteriales bacterium
GAGGATCAAGTTGAAATGCCTGAAAGTGGATTTAAAATTCCAAATAAACTTAAGCAGGTAAAAGTATTCTTTGTTAGAGATGTGCTATCTAAGTTGACAAACCGTCAATATATGATTATTACATTGTTTCAAGCTCCAGCTTTAGGTTTAGTATTGGCTTTCTTTATGAAATACTTAACGATAGACCCAAGTGGTGAATCTGTCTATGTTTTTTATGAAAGTAGTAACTTGCCTCAGTATATCTTTATTTCAGTAATTGTTTCTTTGTTTATCGGTTTAACAACCAGTGCAGAGGAAATTATAGGGAATTTAAAGATTTTAAAAAGAGAGAAGTTTTTGAACTTGAGTAAAGGAAGTTATCTTTTTTCTAAGATTTCTATTATGTTGATTATTTCAGCAGTTCAGTCTCTTTTCTATGTTGTTGCTGGGAATTGGGTTTTAGGTATAGAAGGGTTAAATATTTATTACTGGACGGTACTTTTTTCTGTTTCTACATTCGCTAATATTCTTGGACTAAATATTTCTGCGAGTTTTAATTCGGTTAAAGTTATCTATATTTTAATTCCTATTTTAATTATACCCCAGTTATTATTTAGTGGTATTTTAGTTTCTTTCGATAAGTTAAATCCTATTTTTGCAGAGAAAAGTCACGTTCCATGGGTTGGTAATGTAATGGCTTCTAGGTGGGCTTATGAAGGTCTTGCAGTTACTCAGTTTAAGGAAAATGAGTTTGAAAAATACTTTTACAGTTATGACAAAGAAATGTCCTTTGCTAATTGGAAGAAAGATCAGTGGATTACCAATCTTCAAGGTAAGTTAGATGATGCCAAGCGTTTTGTGGAAAGCACAAAAGATTTAGATTACAAGAAAAAAGAGATTACCCGTAAATTACTAATTGTAAAAAATGAAGTTGAAAAAGAACTTAGACACGTTGGTATTTCTTGCGAAAAAGTAGAAGGTTTATGTGATGCTGTAAATAAAATTAATATCAACGAATTCGATGAAGCTACTTACAATAGTCTTGTAGAATACTTTGGTATTTTAAAAGAACGTTACAAGAAAGTTTACAATCACTTTGAAGGAAAAAAAGATAGTGTTCAACAGTATTTTACTAGACCATCTCTAGCTTTTAAAACAGTTATAACTGAAAAGAGAGAAAAAGGGGATATAAGTGGAAGAGAGCATAAAAAACTTAGAAAGTTTTTCGGAAAGCTAAAGGATAAAAGTTTTCAAACGTTTAGAAACAAGTATAAAAATAAAGCTTTAGAAGATTTTGTTACAAATGCTAATTCGTTAACGTTTACAGATGAAAACAATGAAAATGTGATTCAAAAAACAGATCCTATTTATTTAGATCCGTACGATTTTGATTACTTTAAAGCTCATTTCTATTCCCCTAGAAAAAAAGTGTTTGGAACCTATTTAGATTCTTTTGTTGCAAATGTAATTGTAATATGGTTGATGGTTTTAGGTCTTATCTTTACACTATATGTAGATGCTTTAAAGCGTTTACTAGATAGTCTTGGTAAATTAAAGTTACCATCGTTTATTACGAAAAAGAAATAATCCTTTTTTTAATTATACTTACTACTTCAAAAAAAACATTGATATGGGTTGGAAAAATTTATTTTCAAAGGAAAAGAAAAAAGATCTTGATGAAGGTTTAGAAAAAACTCAGAAAAGTTTTTTTAATAAAATAGCGACTTCGATTGCAGGTAAAACTACAGTTGATGAAGAAGTATTAGATAATCTAGAAGAGGTTTTAGTTTCATCTGATGTTAGTGTAACAACTACCTTAAAAATTATTACAAGAATAGAGGAAAGAGTAAAGAAAGATAGTTATGTAACTACTAAACAACTTTTTAAACTACTTAGGGAAGAGGTTGCTCTTTTGATGGAAGAAAATAATACGGCAGATGCTGTAGACTTTTCAATTCCTAAATTAGCATCAGGAGATCCTTATGTTATAATGGTTGTTGGGGTAAACGGAGTTGGTAAGACAACAACAATTGGTAAACTGTCGCATCAACTAAAGTCCAAAGGTTACAATGTTGTTCTAGGAGCTTCTGATACGTTTAGAGCTGCAGCAGTAGATCAATTAAAAATATGGTCCGAAAGAGTAGGTGTTCCGATTGTAGAGCAAGGTATGGGAGCAGACCCTGCCTCTGTTGCTTTTGATACTTTGCAAAGTGCTAAGGCTAAAGGTGCTGATGTTGTTATTATAGATACGGCTGGAAGGCTACATAACAAGATTAACTTAATGAATGAGTTAACTAAAATTAAGAATGTGATGAAAAAGGTTATTACAGATGCACCACATGACGTTATGTTAGTTTTAGACGGTTCTACTGGCCAAAATGCGATTGAGCAAGCTACCCAATTTACAAAAGCAACAGAAGTCACATCTTTAGCGCTTACAAAGCTAGACGGTACTGCTAAAGGTGGAGTTGTAATTGGAATTTCCGATCAATTTAAAATTCCTGTAAAATATATAGGTGTTGGTGAGGGTATAAATCATCTGCAAGTCTTTAACAGACACGAGTTTGTTGATTCGCTTTTTAAAAATACAGAACTAGAATAGGTTATTTTTATTGTTAAAAATATAATTACTTTTTATTTACTTATTTCTCTAAGTATAAGTTTTGCTCAAAGTGATTCTGTCAAAAATCATAAAGTAAAGTTTTTATTTGGTTTTGATGCAAATAGGTCATTTATACTTAAAAATAATGCTAGATTCTTAGGGTTAAGAATCGGAATTCAGATTCATAAAAGGCATAAGTTAGGATTTGGTTTTTATGGTATGCAAAAGTCAATTATTCTTAAACAAAACTTAGACCCTACTATATATCCCAATGCAAGTGAAAACACGCATTTTAATTTTAACTATAATAGTATTTTTTACGAGTATATCTGGTATCAGAGTAAACGTTGGGAATTATCATCTCCTTTTCATTTAGCAGATGGCGAGGTTAATGTAACTTATAGAGATACAGTACAGAAAATAAACTTACCGCTTAAGAAAGGGCGAACTTCCATTCTTATATCTTCAGCTTCAGTTAATTATAAATTAACAAGATGGTTGGCTATTGGTGGTGGGTTTGGTTATCGACTTGCATTCTCAAAAAAACAACCCCTTTTTCAAGAATTAAATGCTCCTATATATGTATTTAGAGTTAAAATTCTAATGGGTGAATTACTTAAAATGTGGTTTAGAAAAGGTTATGTGAATTATGATTGGGACAAATGATCTATTTAGACTAAACCAGTAGAATGCCGAAGTGTTTTTCAAGTTTACGTAGCGAAGTAAAATTGAAAAAAAGCATCATTTTACTTTATAACTTTTTTAACTATTTTTCGATTATTAGAGTCAATAACAGAAACTAAATAAATACCTTTTTTTAAAGCAGTAGTATTTATCACAACGTTTAGATTGTTATCAATATCTATATTTTTTACCAATCTTCCATTTATATCACTTATTTTAATCTCTTTTATTTTTGTTTTAGAATTTACGCTAAGTGAAACATTAAAAGGGTTAGGATAAACATTAGTACTTTCTGATTTTAAAGAATTTAAAGAAGAAAAACCACCATATTTTATATCTAAAATTGGTTGACTTTCTACTTCTGTACTATTATTAAAAACAAAGTTGTTTGTTCCTAT
>CALDTD010000148.1 GCA_937924345.1 uncultured Flavobacteriales bacterium
CTCCGTCCTTATTTTCTTGGTCTTTGTTATCTTTATTTTCCTCGTCCTTATTATCACCATTTTTATTTTGTTGGTCATTGTTTTGATTTGGAGGAGGAAGTTTACTGATTGCCAAATTTAAGTTATGACGGGCATCTAAATCTTTAGGATTGTTTCTTACTGCTTTTTTGTATGCATCAATACTTTCTATTAATGACTTAATTGATTCTTGACTCTTCTGCGGGTTTTTAGCGTTTTTCTCATATTCTTTATAATGAACATTACCAAGGTTGTAAAAGCCTTTACTCTTTTTTATTTTATCTTTTTGGGATAAGGCATATTCAGAATAGAGATCTTTTGCAATGTTGAGACTATCGATTAGATAAGCGCTGTTTGCGGCATTAAAAAGCGCGGGAGAATAGTCACTATTTGTTTTATAGCTTTCGTTGAAAAAATCTAGAGCAGCAGAAAAATCCTTGTTATTGTATGCTTTAATTCCTTTATTAAAAAGAATCTTTTCTTCAGTTTGCGCTGTTATTAGCAAATTGATTAGCAATAATGATATACATGAAATTAATTTACTCATAACGTTTAAATAAATTAAGTTTATCAGTCAGTTTTGTTCTTTTATCAGAAATAAAAAACTCTAATGACAATAAGATAAAACCAATTAATAAATAAGGTTGAAATTGGTCATCATATCCAGTATATTTTTCTTGGCTCATTGTAGTCTTTTCTATGGCATTTAATTGGTCAATCATTCCATCAATTCCTACATTTAGACCATTTGCTCTTGTGTAAGATCCGTTTCCACCTTCTGCAATATCAATTAGGTAATTTTCATTTAACTTAGTTAAAACTGTATTTCCATCCTGATCTTTTTTTGTTCCAGTTTTAATTCCGTTTCTATAAAGTGGGATAGGAACTCCTTGTTTTGTACCCATACCAATAGTATATATTTTTATGCCTTGTTCCGCTGCAATTTTAGCAGCTTCTATTCCTTCTTCTTCATGATCTTCCCCATCACTAAAAATGATAATCGCTTTATTACTCTGGTCTGCAATATTAAAAGAGGAAACACATTTTTCGATTGCCAGTCCTATATTTGTTCCTTGGGCGGAAATCATACCAGTAGAAATATTTTTTAAGAACATTTTCGCGACATGATAATCTGGAGTTATAGGTACTTGTTTATATGCATCACCAGCAAAAACAACAACTCCAATTCTGTCTCCGTGTAATTTATCAAATAGTTTTTCAATAGATAATTTGGCAATTTTTAGACGGCTATAATTTTTAGACAAGTCTTCTGCAAGCATACTATTACTTACATCTATAGCAATCATTATATCAATACCTTTACTTTCAACTAATTTTTCATTCTCTCCATATTGAGGATTTGCCATTGCAATTATAATGAATGATAAGCCTAACCTTAATAAAACAAACTTTGTAATACTTTTAAAAGATGAAATACCTTGATAAAGATATTTTAATAAATGTAGGTTAGCGTAACGTTTTAGTGCTTTGTTTTTCCAATTTATAACATAAAGATAAATTAGAATTACGAAAGGTATAAACCCTAAAGCCCAAAGTATATAGGTGCGTTCAAAACGAAATTCGACAACGTTTGCTGTTAAATAGCGATAACTAGCTATTGCAAAGCTCCAAAAAATAACTTCAACGATAAGAATAATCAGTAAAGCATTAGTAATATTATATTTAAATTTATTCACCGACATTTAAGAAATAGATTTAAAAACGGTTGATTTTAGAGTAAATTCTAATAAGATTAAAATAAAACCAATTAGTAAAAAAAGGAAGCTCTTTTCAGGTAAATCAACTTCGTATTCTATGGTTTTAATTTTATCTTTTTCAAGTTTATCGATTTCTTTATAAATAGCTTCTAATTTAGCATTATCTGTAGCTCTAAAATATTGCCCTCCTGTCATTTCAGCAATGTCGGTTAATGTTTTTTCATCAATTTCTACATCAACATAATCATAAATATACCTTTTTGTAAAAGGGTCTATTGCCACAGGAGCTTTAGCCCTACCTTTTGTACCAACGCCTATAGTGTATACTCTTATATTAAACTGTTTTGCAATTTCTGCAGCAGTTACAGGATGTATTTTCCCCTGGTTGTTTACACCATCAGTAAGTAGAATTACAACTTTACTTTTTGCATCACTTTCTCTTAGTCGATTTACTGCTGTTGCCAAGCCCATTCCTATTGCAGTTCCTCCATTTACTACACCTTGTTCAGCTTCGTCAATCAAATCAGTTACAATCTTTTTGTCGCTTGTTAATGGACATTGCGTAAATGCTTCACCTTCGAATATAACCAAGCCAATTCGGTCATTTTTTCGTTGTAACACAAAATCTTCGGCAACTGCTTTAGCTGCTTGAAAACGATCTGGTTTAAAGTCAATCGCCATCATACTTTGAGAAGCATCTAACGACATTACAATATCAATTCCTTCGTTTTGATGTTCGATAAATGAGTCTGATTCAGAACTAAGTTGAGGTCTTGCTAATCCGATTATAAATAGGCTTAATGCGACAAGCCTTAACAAGGTGTAAAAATGATTAATATAACCAAGACTTTTATTTTCTGATTGTTCTAGGTTATTTATACTAGAAATACCTAAGGCTGTATT
>CALDTD010000149.1 GCA_937924345.1 uncultured Flavobacteriales bacterium
GAAGGGGTAATTGTTCAACTAGGAGGGCAAACAGCATTGAAGTTAGCTGAAAAGTTAGAACGTTACGGGATTAAAATACTAGGAACAAGCTACGATGCTTTAGATTTAGCAGAAGACAGAGGTCGTTTTTCTAATTTACTAAAAGATTTAGAAATACCTTACCCACAATTTGGTGTTGTAGAAAGTGCAGAACAAGCTTTGGAACTCTCTAAGGACCTAGGATTTCCTCTATTGGTTCGTCCTTCTTATGTTTTAGGAGGGCAAAAAATGAAAATTGTAATCAATGAAGAAGACTTAGAACATCATGTTGTAGATATTCTAAGAGATATGCCTGAAAACCAAATTCTATTAGATCACTTTTTGGGAGGAGCAATAGAAGCTGAAGCAGATGCAATATGTGATGGAGAAAATGTACATATTTTAGGAATTATGCAACATATAGAACCTGCTGGAATTCACTCTGGAGATTCTTATGCTATGCTACCTCCTTATAATCTAGGAGCCTTAATTATCGAACAAATTGAAGAATACACAAAAAAAATTGCAGTAGCATTAAAAACCGTTGGACTTATAAATATTCAATTCGCAATAAAAGACGATACCGTTTATATAATTGAAGCCAACCCTAGAGCATCTCGAACTGTACCTTTTATTGCTAAAGCTTACCAAGAACCCTATGTAAATTATGCTGCAAAAGTAATGATGGGAGAAAAAAAGGTTCCAGATTTTAACTTTAATCCGATTAAAGAAGGGTATGCAATGAAAATACCAGTATTCTCTTTCGAAAAATTCCCTAATGTAAATAAAGAGTTGGGGCCAGAAATGAAATCTACAGGAGAGGCAATCCGTTTTATTAAAGATTTAAGAGATCCTTACTTTAGAAAAGTATATGCTGAGCGAAATTTATACTTGAGTAAATAAGACCATATTTAAAGATGACTTATCACCAACTTATGTTCCTTCATTTAGGAACTGTTATACCCGCATTTTTATTAGGTACAATTATTCTATTAACTAGAAAAGGAACAAATGCCCATAAATTTTTAGGACGGATTTATATGATCTTAATGCTAATCACAGCATTAATTACACTTTTTATGTCGGCAGAAGTTGGTCCTACCCTTTTTAATCACTTTGGGTATTTGCATTTATTTAGCTTTTTGACTTTTTATACCGTTCCTACAGCTTATTTAGCTGCAAAAAAAGGAGACATTAATTCAATTCGCATAAACGAAAAATGATTTTACTTTATGTGGGAGCCTTAATTATTGCGGGGGGATTTACATTTATGCCAGGCAGATATTTACATTCTTTACTTTTCGTTTAAATATCACTAATAAATGTATATCTATTAAGTTTAAACTGTAAAACCTCAACTTTTATTATTGTGAAAACGATAAATCTAAGGCAAAATTTTACTAAGCTCCTCTTCTATTATTCCTTTCAACTCTTTCAATCCAAAAGGTTTTAACATAAATCGATGTATTGGAATAGAAAAAATAGACTCACCTATTTCTCCACTTCCAGACATAATTAAGATAACTAACTTATTACGAATCATATTTTTATTTACAAGTCTAGTTATAAGCTCTGTAGCATTATTTGGTCCAATATGAAAATCGGATAATAAAACATCAATTTTTTCAGTTAAAAATAGCTCGTATGCATCATCTATATTACTAGCAACTAACATGTTGTAGTTTTTAGATAAAGCCAGTTGTAATAACTCTATAAAATCATCATTATCATCTACTAATAATACTGTCCTCATATATTTTTTTTAAAATACTTAAATGATTCTATTGCAGATTGACAAACTAAGTTCTCATCCAAATCTTTTTTGTTTTCTAAAAAGCTAAGGAACTCTTTCCAAAGTTTGATATGACTATTACTCTCAGAATAAAAATTATAAGAAGCTTCTTTAAGGTTTTCATTTCTAGCCAATTGTTTACTTATCATACTTCCTCCAAGTGTACTCCCAAGAGTAACGTAGGCAACACCAACTAAATTACTTTCTATATTTAAATCTATATTTATCTCCTCAAAAGCTGTAGGGACTTTAACATTATTAGCAATTAAGTCTTTTTTGAGTGTGTCAACTCTATTGGGTATAAAATAAGTTAACTCAGGATGCTTTACTTTACTTATTTCTTTAAAAAAGATATAATTAGTTATTAATAACTGATTAAGCTCAGTCTGTGTTAATGTACCATCCATAATTCTAGAGCTCATCATTAATGACTCTAATTCTTTATGGATTGCTCTAGTGGCGCTTCTTAAACTTTCAATCATAAAATTACTCTTTAATAAAAAAACGAGTCACGTTATCCAACATTGTTTTTAACTCTATGTAACCAGACGGTTTAGTAATATAACTATTTGCTCCAAGTTTGTAAGCTCTGTTAATCTCTTCACTTAAATTAGAAGAAGATAATATTACTACAGGAATATTAGAAAAACTTTTAGATTGTTTTATGTTTTTTAAAATTTCCAAACCACTTAAATCAGGTAAATTCAAATCTAAAAAAATTAAATTAGGTTTACGATTAGATTTAAGTTCTTTTATTGACTTTAATGCTTTTATACCACTTTCAAACGTAGTTACAGAAAATTCTTGATCTATTGATTGAAAAGCTTTATTTAAGAAAAAAGTGTAATCTAGATTGTCTTCAACACACATTATATTTTTAGTCATATTATTTAACTTTAGGTATTAAAATATGGAAGCTCGTTCCTTCATCTAGTTTACTTTCTACACGAATTACCCCCCCGTGGTTAAGAATAATTTTTTTAACTATTGCCAATCCAATTCCACTTCCATTTT
>CALDTD010000150.1 GCA_937924345.1 uncultured Flavobacteriales bacterium
CGTGGTAGTCGTGTGCTGTCTTTTTCATTGGGCAAGTACCGAATTGTTTGACAGGCAATGTATAGAAAGTTGTTTTTCAATTTATTTACAAAAAGTTTATAGAAGATTTACGTTGGTTTTCAATATTTAAACGCCTTTAAATTAGAAGTAGTCTATATAATTTTTAGATTTGCAAAATGTTTTACAGAAGAAAATTAGTGTTTGCATTACTTGAAAATTTTGAAGGAGGATTAGAGAAAACTCGTCTTCAAAAATTAGTTTTTTTGCTCACAAAAAAGCAAAAAAAAGCAGCCTATGATTTTGTTCCATATAAATTCGGATGCTACTCTTATTCACTGAAAGCTGATCTAGGTGCAATGATTAAAAGAGGTTGGATTACAATATCTGATTCAGGTTATAAACTCCAAACTGATAGGAAATATTACAGCGAGTTAATTCCAAGTGATAAAACTGTGGTAGATGAGACAATTAATCTCTATGGTTCTATGAATACTGAACGAATCACAACTCATACGTATCTAAATTTTCCGTACCACGCTATAAATAGCACAATTGCACAAGATATTTTACCACCTAAATATTTTGAAAAAATTTTAAAGGCCAAACCTAAAAGAAAGGATATAACTTTATTTACAATTGGATATGAAGGGATTTCATTAGAAGAATACTTAAATCGGCTTATAAGAAATGATGTAAAGGTTCTAGTGGATGTCAGAAGAAACCCTCTAAGCCAAAAATATGGTTTTAGTAAAAAGCTTCTAAGTAGTTTTTGCGAACGTCTAGGTATTAAGTACGTCCATATTCCTGAAGTTGGGATTGATTCCAGCAAAAGGCAAGAACTAAAAAACCAACAAGATTACGACAGCTTATTTGAAGATTATAAATACACAGTACTCGAGGAAACGGATTCTAGCCAAAAACAGATTTTAGAATTACTTGAAAAGTACGAAAGAATTGCATTGACTTGCTTTGAAGCAGACATTTGTCAATGTCACAGAACTCATTTAGCTGAAAAAATAAAAAATTCCCCTACATTTAAATATAAATTACAACATATTTAATGAATGGCGATTACGAAAGTTCTAATAACAGTTAAAACATATCCAGCGATATCCAGTAAGTACGATGAGTTAGTTTGCACAGCGGGTTTTTTAGAAGATGGATCCTGGATAAGGATTTACCCTATATCTTTTAGAAAGAAAGATTACGAGCAGCAATACAGAAAATATGATTGGATTGAATTGGACTTAGTGAAAAACAAAAGTGACTTCCGACCAGAAAGTTTCAGACCATATTCAGTCAAGTCTCAGATAGTTATAGTTGGTAATATAGATACTTCCCATAATTGGGAAAATAGAAAGAGCATTGTTCTAAAAAACGTACACTATGATTTATCTGAACTAATACTTCAAGCGAAAGATAAAAGCAGATGCACTTCCCTCGCTACGTATAAGCCCGTAAAAATAATTGATTTTATCGCTGAACCAGTAAGTCGCGAATGGGATAAAAAAAAGATTGCAAAACTAAAAGCAGCAAGAGAGCAAGGAAATCTTTTTGAGCACCCTGAAGACCCATTTGACGTTGTAGATAAGTTACCTTATAAATTTTCTTACGTATTTCTTGATAAAGGTGGGAAACAGCGCAAACTTATGATAGAGGATTGGGAAACTGGAGCTTTATATTGGAGACAGTTAGCAAAATATGAAGGAGATGAGCAAAGAGCTGTTGATGATGTAATTAAAAAATATTTAAACGACTTTGCAAAAACGAAAGACTTATACTTTTTCCTTGGAACAACTCAGCTTCATCATTACACTTCACATAACCCATTTGTTATCATAGGAACTTTTACGCCTAAAATAGAACTTCAAACAAAGTTATTCTAACAAAACAAAACATTAAAAACTTAAAAAAAATGAGCAGACGTTTATATAGGTTCATATTCATTACCACATTAATTTTTATTTTACTCGTTTTTATTTTCTTAATTATTATCTCCTTTGATGCTGCTGGGGAAACAGATGATTGGAAATTTTTAGATTTGGACTTCACTAATAAGGACAACATAATTGCGGCATACGGCGGTCTTTTAGGCTCTATATTATCTTTCATAGCTATTTTATTTGTTATACTCGATTTAGTTTATCAACGAAGACAAAAGACGCTGGAAAGTGAAGAAAAAGAAGAGATAAGACTACAAGAATTGCGAGATAGTTTAGGTATTACAAAGGTTTACGTCGAGAGATTACACAAAAATAATATTGACCAATCCGAGAGAGCTCAAGCTTATGCTTCAGAAGAGATGTCAAAACCTACGGAAATGAATAGAATGTCATTTTTCCCTAATACTTTCCCTAAACTAATTTTAGAAATTGATAGGCATAATATTTTTAGAGCCCTCAGAGAGTTTAAACCAGGTAATGAATGGAAGAAAATTTTTGTTGATTTATACAAGATAGCCGACTTCTACAACAAATCAACAGAAGAAATAACAAACAAGCATCAAATACATTTGAATAAAAAATATAAGCATAACTCAGCTATAGCTACCAATTTAGATATTCTTATTGATGAAGTGTCAAACGTAAGAAATGATATTATAGGAAATAATACAGGTCATCATTCCACACTTCTATAAAATCCTTATTTCTTAATTGTGAATGACTTTAAGGAGAAAACAATCACACTTACTGAGGACAGAAAGGAGAAATTATCTTCAGGTGTAAATCCTGAAGAAGTTTCATCTGGTTTATCAGAGTTTAGAAATGATATAGTTGGACCTTTATTCACCTCGATAATGGAGAGGTATAGAGCAGATA
>CALDTD010000151.1 GCA_937924345.1 uncultured Flavobacteriales bacterium
TTTAATTTACGAAGCGACACCTTATAAAAATGATTGGATTGGACAATCTTTAACTGGAGGAGAAGTTACAGAAGGAACTTACTTTTACCAACTTAAACTAATTAATAATAGTAATGAAACAATTTACAAAGGCTCTATCGAATTAAGGAGATAACACCAAAATTAACTCCACAAAAAAGGCAGCTATTTCAAATTTGAAATAGCTGCCTTTTTAATTTAAATTAAACAGTAATCTAGTTTTCTTTTAATGCCTCAACAACTTTTAATTCTATTTCTTCTAACAGTTCAGGATTGTCTAATAATAACTCTTTTACAGAATCTTTCCCTTGCCCAAGTTTTGTTTCTCCATAACTGTACCAAGAACCACTTTTCTTAACAATTTCGAATTCTACACCAAGGTCAATAATTTCTCCAACTTTAGAAATACCCTTTCCATACATAATTTCGAACTCAGCCAATTGAAATGGAGGTGCAACTTTGTTCTTTACAACTTTTACACGTGTCTTGTTTCCAATTACTTTATCCCCATCTTTTATCTGACTCGAACGTCTAATATCGATACGAATAGAAGCATAAAACTTTAATGCATTACCACCAGTAGTTGTTTCAGGGTTTCCAAACATCACCCCGATTTTTTCTCTCAATTGATTAATAAAAATACAACAAGTGTTTGCTTTATTTATTGAACCAGTCAATTTTCTTAATGCCTTAGACATTAAACGAGCTTGTAATCCCATTTGACTATCTCCCATTTCTCCTTCAATCTCAGCTTTAGGAGTAAGTGCTGCTACCGAATCCACAACTAAGATATCAATAGCACCAGAACGTATAAGGTTATCAGCTATTTCCAAGGCCTGCTCACCATTATCTGGCTGAGAAATCAATAAGTTTTCTACATCTACGCCCAACGCTTTAGCATAATATGGATCAAAAGCATGCTCTGCATCAACAATAGCAGCTATTCCTCCATTTTTTTGACATTCAGCAATAGCATGGATCGCCAACGTTGTTTTACCAGATGACTCTGGGCCATATATTTCTACAATTCTTCCCTTAGGAAAACCTTGTACCCCTAATGCTCTATTTATAGTAATAGAACCACTAGAAATCACTTCCATTTCTTCTACGGCACGATCGCCCATTCTCATAACAGCTCCTTTACCATAGTTTTTATCCATTCTATCTAAAGTCGCTTGTAATGCCTTTAATTTATTGTCTTCTATTGATGTTGCTGCTTTTTTTGCCATTATTTTTGTTTTGATACTTCAAAAGTAACTATTCACTCCGTAATTAATTTACGGTGTAATAAATTAATCTTCTAAAATTTGAGCTGTGTGTGCTTTCGTTTTTACTTTTTCTATTAGTTTAATAATCTTATTGTCTTCGATTACAAAAGTTTTTCTGTAAATACCTTCATACTCTTTCCCCATAAATTTCTTTGGACCCCAACATTCGTAAGCGTTGATAACTTCTTTTTCTTCATCAGAAATAAGCTTAAATGGTAAACATTGCTTCGCTATAAAGTTTTGATGTCTTTTTTGACTATCAGCACTTACACCAACTACCTCATAGCCTTTTTCTTTTAGCATTCCGTAGTTGTCTCTTAAGTTTTGTGCTTCTACTGTACAACCCGGAGTACTATCTTTTGGGTAAAAATAAAGAATAAGTTTCTTACCGCTATAATCTGATAATTTTATTGTTTCGCCGTTCTCATCTACACTTGTAAAATCTGGGGCTTTGTCTCCTACTTTTAACATATATAAAGTTCTAAATTTTAGTTTCTAAAGTTAAAGAATACAACTTAATAAAAAAGATATTTGAATTAATGATTATTCACAAAAAAACAAAAAATGATAATATATTACCCAACCAATTGAGCTACTAACTCCTCTCTTTTCAACTCCAACTCTTCCCACTTTTCCATTTCAGCATCTAACTCTTTTCTAAGCTGATCTAACTCTTCAAACAAAGGACTTTCTGGATTAGCAGTAAAATCATGTTCGCTTACTTCTTTTTCTTTTGCTGCAATCTTCTCTTCAAACTGATTAATCTTTTTTTCACAATTTGCAATTTGAGTTTTCTTCTTGTTTAATTGACCATTCAGCTTTTTAGTATCTTCAAAAGAAGTATTTTTTTTTTTTACTTTCTTCGTTTTTGTTCCTAATATCTGATTTTGCTCAGCAGTAACTTTCGCTAATCGTTCTTTTACAGACTCAAAGTATATACTTATATTGTTATCTTTTATATAATATAAACGGTCGCTTAAACCATCTAAGAAATCTCTATCGTGAGAAACTAATAATAAAGTCCCAGTATATTCTTGTAATGCATTTTTTAATACCTCTTTAGAAATTATATCTAAGTGGTTAGTTGGCTCATCTAAGATTAGAAAATTGTAAGGTTCTAATAAAAGTTTACACAATGCCAAACGTGTCTTTTCTCCACCAGAAAGGACTTTAACTTTTTTATCTATTTCATCACCTTGGAATAGAAACGACCCTAAAATTTCTCTTATTCGTTTTCTAACTTCTCCAGTTGCTACATCATCTATAGTTTCAAAAATTGTTTTATCGCCATCTAACTTAGCAGCTTCATCTTGGGCGAAATAACCCACCTTTACATTATGTCCTAACTTAATTTTACCTTCATAATCGGTTTGCTCAACCATCATTTTTATAAAAGTGGACTTCCCTACTCCATTCTTGCCAATTAAAGCAATTTTTTCTCCTTTGGCGATATTAAAAGTTAGCCCTTTAAAAATTGTTTTATCTGGAAATGACTTAGATGCTCCTTCTATTTCTGCGACCAATTTTCCTGATGCAGAAGGCTCTGGAAAACGAAAACGCAAACTTGAAGCATCTGTTTCATCTACTTCAATGATATCCATCTTATCGATTTGCTTCATTAAACTTTGTGCAAATGCTGCTTTACTTGCTTTGGCCTTATACTTTGCAATTAATTTCTCTTTATGCTCAATCTCTCTTTGTTGATTTTTCATTGCCGCTAACTGCAATGTTCTTTCCTCTTCTCTTCGAGTTAAATAAGTTGAGTAATTACAGTTATAATCATACACTTTTGCACTATTTATCTCAAGCGTACGGTTGGTGATATTATCTAAAAACTGTTTATCGTGAGAAATTAATAACACGGCGCCTGGGTATTTTCTTAAGTAATTCTCTAACCAATCAATCGATTCAATATCTAAGTGGTTAGTTGGCTCATCCAACAATAATACATCTGGAGTTTGAACCAACAACTTTGCGAGTTCTACACGCATTTGCCAACCCCCACTAAACTCGTTCATGGGTTTAGTTAAATCTGCTTCGGAAAACCCTAACCCTTTTAAAATAGATTCTGATTGTTCGGCAACATCATTACCTCCTTGCATATTAAAGGCGTCGTTTAGTTCTGTTAACTCATCCAACAACCCTAAAAAAGAATCAGATTCGTAATCTGTTCGTGTTTCTAATTCTATATTAATTTGGTCTAAACGATCGGTAATTTTCTGAATATAAGCATTCGCTGTTTTTACTTCTTCTATAATTGGCTTGGTAGAATCTGTAAATAACTCTTGCGGTAAATAGCAAAGTCTTAAGTCTTTCGTTATAGAAACGCTTCCCTCTGTAGGTTGATGAAAACCAGTTAACAACTTTAACATTGTTGATTTTCCTGCTCCATTTTTACCTGAAAGACCAATTTTATCGACTTTGGTAATTCTAAAAGAAACATCTTTATACAATTCTCTTCCTCCTAAAAAAAGAGATAATTTATTTACAGAAATCATAATCTAAAACTTGAAGTTGCAAACTTACTACAAGTTATTGGGTTTGGGAAAAGTATATGAATTTAAACTTAAATTAATTAGACTATGAAGTTTAAAATAGTGGTGGATTAAAAGTTATAGATAGTATAAATGAATCTACTTAAACTATTTTAAAGCAAATTCTATTTAAAGACTTTTGTTAGAGTATCATTCTATGTTTAACAAGAACACATACTGATGATTACTTTTTTTAAGTTTTTATATTCCTTAAATAGAGATTCAAGTAGTCGTTTTCTTTCTTCAATTAAACTTTTAATATTGTCCACATGGTCTATGTTAGTGTCCTCTTCATACTCAGCTTGCTGTACTTGTATTTTATTATCTATGCTTTGAATAATTGAATTTAATTTTTCTATCACTCCATTGGGTATATTTCCTTTTTTATGAATAAAGAATTTATACGTGCACATTTCGTCATCTACTGAATATTTAATTAATGGTTTAGAGTCTAACCAAAATCTATCTTCCCATGTATAGTCACCAACAATTTGAATATCATAAGAAGCTGTTATCATTTCTTTAACAACAAAAACCTTAATTTCGCTTAATATTATCTCTTTTGGTTCAATTAATCTAAAAACACGAGAATCTTGAAAAGAATATTCAAGCCTTTTACTATAATAACCGTATTCTCCTTCCTCAAAGACGTGTTGATTCTTTAGAAAAAACGATGGATTTTGTTCAATTATCACTTTAAGTTCATCAGTGTTTATTCCATGTGCTAAATATTTATAACCGTGAACTTTATTTCCGTTAAGTAATTGTATTTCGAATTCAACATGAACACCACTATATTCAGCAAAAGTTAACAGAGGAATAGAAAGTAAAATTATTAAAATTAACTTCTTCATTTATAACAAAATAGAGTTATTGAATTAATTATTAATTAAACTATAATATCAATTTTCATACCTTTTTTAATTTATACTTTTACAAGAATCAGCATTAAAAAAAGCAATTACCTCAACACACTCAAGCTTTTAGAAATGTAATTTACACCATCAAAAATACTGACTTGGTAAATTCCATTGGATAAGTTTGAGATATCTATC
>CALDTD010000152.1 GCA_937924345.1 uncultured Flavobacteriales bacterium
TAAAAGCAAAAACATTATTATCTGTACTTACTAATTGATAAAAGAAATGATATCAGCAAGCAAAAGAGTTCAATCTACAGTTTCAGTATTAGCCAAAAAAAAAGTAAAGCACATCGTTTTTTCACCTGGTTCTAGAAATGCACCATTAGTATTATCATTGGTTAATGACAAACGCTTTAAATGCGTTTCTATTGTTGATGAAAGGTCAGCAGCGTTTTATGCAATGGGGTTAGCGTTAGAAATAAATGAACCTGTACTTATTTGTTGTACATCTGGTAGTGCGGCACTCAACTATTCATCTGCTTTAAGTGAAGCATACTATCAACATATTCCCCTTGTTGCTGTAACAACAGATAGACCCCCTGAGTGGATAAACCATGGAGAAGGGCAATCAATTAATCAAACTGAGGTCTTTAAAAACTTTACAACTTCAAATTTTACTATTCCTATTGGAGAGGAGGAGGAAGATATATGGTTAACAGAGCGATTAATTAATGAAGCCATTAATGACGCAAATAAACAACAATTACCTGTACATATTAACTTTCCCTTTAGAGAGCCTTTATACAATATAGTTAACAAAGGAAAAGACGCTGCAAAGGTATTTAAAGAGATAAAAACAGAAACAATATTAGCTGACAGTACTTTAGAAGAATTAGTTTCTGAATTTGAAAATTCGAAAAAGGTTTTAATACTTTGTGGACAACAAAAGAAAAATGAAAATTTAAATTACATCTTAAACGAGTTATCCAGGCTATCTAATGTTAGTATTTTTACTGAGTGCACATCAAATTTATATGGAAGACTGTTTATACCTTGTATTGATCGCGTAATTACAAACCTAGACATTAAGGATAAGAACTATCAACCCGATTTACTGATTACAATTGGTGGTGCAATAGTATCTAAAAAAATAAAAAAATACCTTCGACAGTCAAATTGCAAAAAACATTGGTCGATAAACGAATTTGAAAAAACTGAAGACACTTATTTAAAATTAACAACTATAATCCCAATAACTCCAAACTTATTCTTTAGATTATTATTCCCTAGATTAAATAAACAAAGAGAGTCTAATTATAAAAACAATTGGCTATCCAGACACTTATTAACCAATGATAGCCATGACCTACAAATGTTAACTACTCCTTGGTCCGATCTTAAAACTTTTGACATTATATATAATACACTTCCAATAAATTGTAATCTACATCTAGGTAACAGTTCTCCGGTTCGTTATATGCAGTTATTTAATCAAATTAACGAAATAACCTACTACGGGAATAGAGGTGTAAGTGGAATTGACGGCTCTACTTCAACTGCTTGTGGAATTGCATCTTGCTCAAATAAGCTAAATATTATTATATCTGGAGATTTAAGCTTTGTTTATGATATTAACGCGCTTTGGAATAACCACTTAACAGAAAACATCAGAATAATTGTCATTAACAACAGTGGAGGTGGCATTTTTAGAATAATTCCAGGCCCTAAAGAAACAAATGCTTTAGAAGATTTCTTTGAAGTTGGTAATGAGACAAATATTAAGTCTTTGGTAAAAGGTTATGATATCAACTATTATAAAGCCGAAGATGAAAATAGTTTAGAAGATCAATTATCTGTATTTTATAATCCTCAAGTCAATAACAGACCGGCTATATTAGAAATCTTTACTCCTAACACTATTAATGCAGAAGTCTTAAAAAACTATTTCAAAAACCTAACTTAGTAAGCATAAAAAAAGCTCATTGATTTCTCAATGAGCTTTTTTGTTAAATGTAACTTTAATTACTTAACGACATTAAATGACTTAGTCAATTTAGTACCGTCAGCATAAATTGTGTAGTAGTAAGTTCCTGCACTTAAAGAAGAAACCTCCATAACTTCGTTATATAAACCAGAAGCTAAAGCTCCTTTTTCGATTCTATTAACAATTTTTCCAGTTGCATCCATAACATTAACCTTAACATTGTTAAAGTTTTTCTCTAATCTAAAAGATATAGTTGTGTTTTCAACTGCTGGATTAGGGTATGCACTTAATTGAACCCCGTTAAAAAACTCATTATCTTCAATACCAACATTATTGTCTCCAATTACGGCAAAAATTGCAATGTTATTGTCAAGTGCAGCTGTAGATGCTGCTCTAGTAAGAATCCAGAAAAAACCAGGCCCTCTTCTTATAAAACTATACCCCTGTCCATCTCCATCAGAATCAGAAACTATACCAACAGTATCTCCAGAAGCAGCAAAAGAACTACAATCTACTTCAATTGCAAAGTTACCATTGATAGAAACAGGATTTGTTAATGGAACAGATGTTAATACAAAAGTTGAAGCAGTATCCACATCACTTAAGTTAAAAGGAACAGAAGCTACAGCATTTTGATTTGGACCTTCTGCATCTGGAGTACCTGCAAAATTATCTAAATCTTCAATAGCTTGGTTTTCAGACATTCCATAGATATTTACATTAAATGCACCACTTCCAGAAACCTCATCCTTTGCAGCAAACCAAATTAAAACTTCTTTAATTTCTGCTGTAGAACCATTTGCATTTTCGTAACCTTGAGCACAGTTATTCAATGTATCATTATTAGAACCATAAAAGTATCCACCTCCTTG
>CALDTD010000153.1 GCA_937924345.1 uncultured Flavobacteriales bacterium
GATATGTTTTTACAGCAACAGGAATGATACTTATGATTTCTTTCGCTTATTCTGAGGTAAAGAATTTTCAATATTTATCAATAATAATCGCCATTTTAGGGTTAATCTTAACCTTTGAGAGTAGTAGATTAAGAGCGTTCAAGTTTTCTGAATCTGATTGGTTAGAAACTAAGGACGGCTTCTATTTAGAAGTGAAAAAAATAAGACACTTAAAAAACCTACCTACCCCAAAAGTATTTTATCAAACAAAATCTGGTACTTTAAAAGAGATCATGGTAGCAATTATCATAAGTTCAGATAAGACCGTTAGAATTTATGCAAATGGTAGATTGAAAGAAGATGTAATAGTGAAAATATAGTATCATATAAAATAAGTCTACTGTTTTTTATACCACACTTTTATCACTTAATTCTGATTTGTTATATAAGTTAAAACCTTATAAAAACCCTCGCCGCCCACCTTACATTTCAACTCCAATAAAGATTTTACATTAGCCCGATTTTTTTCTGTAAAATCTAAATGTATTATGAGAAGAGACACAAATGATAGTCCATTTGGACTAAAGCAACCTTCCTATGCTCCTAAGCGACTTATCAGTAAAATAATAGCAAAAAGAGTCGAAGATAACAAACTGGTTCATGCTAGTGAAGTTACAAAAGCAGATGCTCCTTTCTACTGTCCCGAAACCTTTGAGCAATTGATTGTAAGGAAATGTAAAGAGAAAGCTGATCACTTCGCTTATCATGCTCGAAAAAGCCCCGTAGGGAGCAAAGAAAGTGATTTACACAAAGCTTGTAAACGGGAATTATTGACCGCTTTACAACTAGCCTACCCTAGCGGTAGTTGGGAAGAAGAAAGAGAAACTTTTAAAGCCGATGAAACAAAAGGTTATACCAAGGTACGACCAGATTTAAGTGGTCGAATTGGCGGTAAGAATGGCAAAGGGTTAATTATTGAAGTACAAGCTAGTACGCTTTCTTTAAATACTATTTTGCATAGAACAGCGCAGTACTCCAAAAGAAATGCCTATATTCTTTGGGTTGTACCACTTAAAGAAGATTTAGGAACGGCTAATTTTAGACCTCGTCTTTTTGAACGTTTTTTGCATTCTATGTATTATGGACGGGTTTATTATTGGTACATTGGAAACGGGAGTAAGCTGATTCCAGTCCATTATGGAACGGCTCAAAGGTATATCGAGGTAAGTACTTGGAGAGAAGGAGGAACAGAGCGAACAGAAGGAGGTTATTTTAAAGATTATTTACGAGTTAAAAAACCAGAATATGGTAAACCATTGGATTTAATTACAGATTTTGAGCCACAGATTAGAGATAGTTTTGAATTAAAAAATGAAAAAATGAATATTCCTGCTTGTAGGATTTATTTGGACAAAAAAACAATTTGGTGGGAAAAGAAAAAAATGTAATAGATTTAGCGTTACGAGGCGACTTGATTAACCGTTACCAAGCTGAGGAAAAAACTGTTATCAAGTCGTCCGTAAAATTTATCGTTTTTGTCCGGAGGAAAAAAGTGTTACTTTTTTATGGAATTTCAGTAGGTTCTACTATATTTTCTAATGTAGATATTGTTGAAATGCCATAAGCAGCAGCACCTAAAGCAAGTAACCACCAAGGAAACTTAAAATCTTCAACGAATCCATTAATGATATTTCCATTAGAATCTGCTAACAATCCTTGGCTTCCTTCTTTGGGGATAGGGATAGTTCCAGATAGAATATCCTTAAAAATAGATTCTAATCCTTTTGGGTTGATATGTCCTCTAATCCTAACAATAGGTACTAATTTTAATGGTTTTTCTTGTAAAATTTGAGCAAAAATAAAGGTAGGGTATAATTTTATTTTATAAGCTATTATAGCATTCAGAAATGCTTCTATAGAGTTTTCTGTTAGTTCAATAGACCAAGATACATTAGGATGATTTTTTTTACTAGAACCGAATTTTTTAAAGATAATACTCGAATCATCATTACCTTTTGAAGAAATGGATAATAAACCAATTTTTGGTATCATAAATTATTATTTTGATTGATTATAAAATTTTAGACTAGCAACCCATTTACCTGAAGCAACCCCAAAAATGAGGGCGTTATCAGGATTTATTATTTGCGGCCAATAACCGCTATTTTAAGGTTGCTCGATAAATAACTACTGGTTACTTTTATATCTAGTGTATAGCCTATTGACTAACATTCTATTGAATGGCTGTTCTCGGCTATTAGTAAATCCTTTATTATTGAGGGTATCAGCTATACTTTGAAAACTTAAATTTTGGGTGTCTCTTAAAAGCGCAATTAGTGTTGAAATTTTGTCATTCTTATCTAAATTTTGCTTTGGTTTAGATGTTGTTGCTAGTTGTTCTTTTAAGTCTTGGTTCTCTTGATATAGTGCCAAGTTTATTAAATCAAGCCGTTGAATTTCATCTTTTAAATCTTGAAAACGGCTTAAACATTCTTTAGCGGAAAAATCCTTTAATTCTACAATACGGTTATTCTTTTTTACGATAACAGGAATTTCATTTTCATAGTCATTCAATAATAATCGGGCTAACATTTGGACTCTTGCTTGGTGTTCTCCTTTAATTTTTATGTTCATGTTTTCATAATTTATTTGTAACGTTTTAGATGGATTGTTACATCTTTATTTTAATTAGATTAATTGTTGATATATTGAATTTCAATTAATTGTTTATCAATGTCTTATATGTTTTCAAGAGGAATTAATTTTTACTATTTTTCGTTAATTACCCTTAAATTTTGTAACATTTGAACTAAAATATTACAGAATTTTGCCTTAAAATCGTCATGTTGGCTATATGTGTGCGAGATGTCTGCTATATGTTTGTTTTACAAAAACACTCAAAATGGCTAAAAAATCACCAAAGACCCTAGTAACTAATTGTTAATCAGTTGTTTAACGTCTTTTTTGGAGTGTGCGAGATGTCTGCTATATGTCTGCCAGATGTCTGATTGGGTTATTTGAACTATATCCATAAATTAATGATTTAAAAAAGGAGCGGGTTTCTTGTCTAAAATGGATGATACCCAAAGGGCTAGAAAGCCCAACGAGCATCTATAAAATGGCTTAGAAAAATAAGAAGCTAAATTACTTTTTCTTAGGTCGAAGCTTTAAAGACCGTCCATTCTTAGCTTCCCAAAATTGTTTCCTGCATTCGTCGGAACAATATTTTTGTTTCTTATGATTATAGACAAAATCAGTATTACAATTAGGACAAGTCTTTAAATTTTGGTTGTTAACCACTACGACGTTTTGACCGCCATTTTTTGACATACGATTTTCGTTAGTATCGTCGGAGCGATTATTAAAGCCTATTCGACGCATGGGAACGTCTTGTCCTAAAAAGTTAAATGGTTTCTTCTCGACGTACCATTTCTCTGCTAATTTATACGACACGTTAAACGTCCGATTAT
>CALDTD010000154.1 GCA_937924345.1 uncultured Flavobacteriales bacterium
GTAAAATCTAATGTATAAGATTGGTTATCTCTGATTAATTGAATACTTGACTTATTTGCGTAGAATGTTAATCCTTGCGCTTCTCCTAACACCTCTGCTACCCTTGTCTTTTCCTTTTCCAACACATAAACACCTGGTTGATTCACCTCTCCTAATACTGTAATTTTTTTATTCAATATTTTTACCGCAACGATGGGATTCTTTAATTTTTGACTATATAAACTGACCAAAGTATCTGACGCTTGTTTACAAGTTAGCCCTCCTACTTTAACCGAACCCAAATCTGGCAATGACACCAAACTATCTTGTTGAACTAACAGCCATTTCCCAAAAGATTCGTTAGAATTATAAATACTAAAGGCAGAACCAATACTTACATCGTTATGATTCCAAACGCTTAAACTTAATTTATCATCTGGCTGAATAACATGCTCGTACTTCTCGTTATTAATTGCTTCGTTTACCGCATCTAAATTATCGGTTTTACTAAAAAGATTTATAGTAGAACAACTGGTTAAAGCACCAATTATATAAATAAAGACACTATATGTAATTAACTCTTTCATTACGACAAGTATTTAATTTGCAAATAGATATAAGCGATTGCCAATAGAATAAAGCTGACCATGAAGGTTTTCTTTACTTTTCTTAAATCTTCGTTTTCTTTTAATACGTTATTAAATTTATTGATCTGATTAACGATTCCTGGTATTCTTGCTATGGAGTGATTATTTTTTTCTACATAATCGTAAGCTCCATATTTAAGTGAATTTACAGCCACAGAAATATCTTCTTGTCCTGATAAAAACACGACCTGAATATTTGGATTAATTCCTTTTATCTCTTTTAGAACTTGTAAACCTGTCATGTTTCCTAAATCGTAATCTAGAATAACAATGGAAGGGTTTTTATACAAGTTATCGACACAATCCTCGCCTGAGTGAAATAAATAAGTATTCTCATATCCTTTTTCTTTTAGTTTATTATTCACTAATTCGGAATAAAAGACATTATCTTCCACTATAAATATTTTGGTATTACTATCCGTATTTACCATAACTAAGCAGTTAAATTGTTACTAGAAATAGGATTAACCAATAGATTAAGTTGATCGATTACATCATTACTTAAAACAGTCTGAAAAACCCCTTTTAAAGAAACTGTAACTGTTTTATTAATCGAAAATTCTGGAGAGAAATGAAAGACCAATTTTTCCATTGCAACATGCTCTAACTCTTTAAAGCAGTCTAAAATTTTAGACGCATGTTTTTCGGCAAAATAAGTATCTACAATTATAATATCTGGATTGTATTTTTTTAAACAGTTTGCTATCGATTCTGGCCTTCTGACTAAACAAACAGATTGACTTTCTGTGTTTAGTTGTTTATTCCAAAATGATTGTCCTAAATTGTTAAAGCTGATGATTAATATATTCTGTTGCATAATAATAAGTTTTGGTTATTATATGCATAGCCCAAATTGAACCAAAAACAATAAATCACTGAAAAACAACACCCTAAGAAAGAACAAGAATCCCTTCAATGTCCCTTATTAAATCAAAATTCCCAAAATGAGACTTTTATTTAAGCTGGATGATCAACTCTTTTAAGAGGCTTACAAAATTTGAGATAGCTTCTGAACTAGAAGTTTCTGAAAATTCTTGTTTTTCTATCTTTCTAACTTGCGTTCTTAAATCCGAAATTGCTAAATAATCTAAAGAAGGTTTCATACTATGAGCAATTTCACTAATTCCTTTTAAATCATTAGAAACTAAACTAGCTTCTATTTTGGCTATATTAATGGCTGTTTCTTCGATAAAAATAGTTTTCATTTTTTCGAGAAATACAGCATCTCCATTCGCAAATTCTTTGAGTAGGGTAAGATCAATTAAATTTTTCATGATTTTTTTATTATTTGTTCTGAGTCCACTTATACAAGACTTCCTTTAAGCTTTCTTTATTAAAAGGTTTAGAAATATAATCGTTCATTCCAAGTGCTAAATACTTTTCTTTGTCTCCTTTTATAGCATTGGCTGTTAATGCTATTATTGGTGTTTTAATTGCTAATTCGTTTCGAATAATTTTGGTTGCCTCTTCCCCATTCATTACAGGCATTCTAACATCCATTAATATTACATCGTAACTCGTTTCTTTTAATTCTTCTACTGCAACAGAACCATTGTCGGCACATTTTACTAAACAGTTCCATTCTGACAATATTGTTTGTGCTAAAAACTGGTTAACTTTATTGTCTTCTACCAATAGTACTTTAATATTCTCTTTTAAGTCAAAATCTGTGATACTTCCTATCAATTGTTTAGATTTTAAAATATCAAATGATAAATCAAAATAAAACGTTGCCCCTTTACCAATTTCACTTTCTACCTTTAGTTCCCCTCCCATCAATGCTATAAGTTGATAACAAATAGATAATCCCAGACCTGTACCTCCATACAATCTTGCTGTAGAAGATTCTGCTTGGGTAAAACTATCAAAAATAGTCTCTAAATTTTCCTGAGAAATTCCTATCCCCGAATCTTTAACAGAAAATCGAACGTTATAATTAGACTTCGTTTTCTCAACTAAGTTAACATTTAGCTCTACAATTCCTTTTTCTGTAAACTTAAATGCGTTTCCTAATAAATTAATTAGTATTTGATTTAAACGAGTCGGATCTCCTAAAACTTCTCTTTTAAGACTTTTATCTATCTCATAATTAAATGTTAGCTCTTTTTCTTTTGCTAAAGGTTCAAATACTTCTATTGTTTTATCTACAGAATAAACAATATCGAATGGTATTTTTTCTATTTCTAACTTTCCAGCTTCTATTTTAGAAAAGTCTAGAATATCGTTTATTATCGTTAATAGATTTTTACCAGAAGAGCTTATTGTACTAACATACTTATACTGTTTTTCGGTTAGCGTAGTTTCTTTCAACAAATCTCCAAGTCCCATAATTGCATTCATAGGAGTTCGGATTTCATGGCTCATATTAGCCAAAAACAACTCTTTACTTTTTACTGAGGCTTCGGCAGTTTCTTTTGCTTGTGTTAGCTCTTCTTCCATCTTTTTACGATCAGAAATATCTAAGTGAATTCCGATTGAACCGATATACTCTCCATTAACATCATAAAAAGGAGCTCCAGAAATAATACCCCATAGGTAATCCCCGCTCTTATGTTTTATTTGAACTTCATAAACACTAGAGAGTCCATTTTTTCGCTTCTCAATTTGTTCATTCATCAATTTTATAGAGTCTGGATGTAATAAAAACTGCTGTGCGTTTTTTCCTACCAATTCTTCTTCTGAATAACCAGTCATGATGCAAAAACGAGAGTAAACCTTTGTTATAATTCCTTCTGTATCTACTTCGAGTAAGCCCAACTCTAAATTCTCTATAATTCCCCTATACTTTTCTTCACTATTTTTAAGTATTTGATCTAAATTTTTCTTTTCTGTAACATCTCTGGCTACAACAATAAATTCATGACGATTTTTATACTCATTATAAATAAAATTGGCTGTTTGATTAATCCAAATTTTGTTTCCATTCTTAGTAATTGCTAAAAACTCAAACTCCTCTGGCGGAAGCCTATGCTCTGCTTGTGCATTATAAAAGTCTTGGACTTTTTCCTTAAACGAATCTGCTATTAAATCATACATAATTAGACCTTCAAGGTCAGATTCTTGATATTCTGTAATTTCTAATGCCTT
The DNA here is from genome assembly GCA_937924345.1 of uncultured Flavobacteriales bacterium. GTDB lineage: Bacteria > Bacteroidota > Bacteroidia > Flavobacteriales_D > Parvicellaceae > S010-51. The sequence goes on from CALDTD010000154.1 coordinate 3,714, forward strand.
AGGGTTTGCATATATAAACTTGCCATTTATATCTGTTTTATAAATAATATCGTTTACCGATTCTACTAACTCTTGGTACTCATGCTCTGCAAAAGCTAATTGTTTAACTCTAGCCTCTACCTCGTTCTGTAGTTCGTTATTTAACTTAAATAGCTTCTGATTTGTTTCGTATAATTCTAAACTCTTTTGCTCAAGAATTCTCTCCGCCTCTTTTCGAGCCAACCGTTCTCTTTCAAACCTTCTTCTTAATATGTCTAATTCAGCGGAAGACATTAATTAGTCAACTATTTTTATATCTATTTTAACTTCATTTCCAGACTGATCTCCCAATAGCGTTTTTGTTAATTCTACTTTTGTTTTAAAATGATTAGATGAGGCTTCAATTAACCCCATTCCAAAGTCGGCCATTTTACGCTGAGAATAATAAATCATTACTAAATGTTTGTCATTAATACGATTACTTTCGAAACGTGGTAATTCTGCATCTGGATATAATTTTACCACTTCTTTATGAATATGGCTATCTATATTTTCTAGAAAATCAAACATCGACTTTACATGTTCAAAAAACATCGGGTAAGATCGAACAAACACATCAAATAAATAAACTCCATAAGCACGTAATAACTTAGGGATTGGCAAAGTTGTTTCTTCACTTAAAGATACTATCAAAGCGACTAACTCCGAATGTTTATATGTTCCTACACTAGTATAAACACCGTTAGTTTCTTCTTTAGACTTTTCTAAAATAGCATCAACAGTTTCATACCCAAACTTCTCTTCTACCATTTCTAAAAACTCTGTAAAAACTATTCCTTTCAT
>CALDTD010000155.1 GCA_937924345.1 uncultured Flavobacteriales bacterium
GTAAAGAAATATAGACGATAGTAAAATTAAAGTAATTAAAAAATTCATAATAGCTCTTCAATATTTTTTAAGTAAGTATAAAAATCATTTTGCGACCTTACCCTTTTTCCTTTTGAGGCTACAGGTATATTATTCATGTCCTCGTCTAAAGTTACTGCCTTTACATTGTCTGATAATTGCAGTTGGATACTCTTATTTATCTGTTCCTTTATTTCTTTGTCGTAAATTGGAAAAACAACTTCAATTCTTTTTTTAAGGTTTCTTTTCATTAAATCAGCAGAACCAACAAACATTAACGGTTCACCATTATTATGAAAAATGTAAACTCGAGAATGCTCTAAAAACTGATCTATAATTCTTATAATCTTGATATTGTAAAGCGGCTTCATACAACAAATCCCTCTAATTATTAAAATAACCTTTACTCCCAATTTTGCTGCTTTATAAAGAAGTTTTATCATTTTAACATCTTCAAGGTTATTAAGCTTAAGAATAACTTCTCCCTTCTCACCGTTTTTTACTGCAATTATTTCATTGTTGATTAACGCTTTAAAGCGGTCAACTATATTTATTTTAGCAACCAATAATTCTTTTAATTCTACTTCTTTTCTAAGTCCGAAAGCGTAGTCTAAGGTTTGGTCTAACTCTTTCGTAAGTGAAGGTTTAGAAGTTAATAGTGCAAAATCGGTGTAAATAGATGCTGTTTTCTCATTAAAATTACCCGTTCCAAAAAACGCAAAACTATCAGTATTTCCTGCTTTACCTTTTCTTTTAATCAAGGCTACTTTAGAATGTACTTTTAATTTCTCTGAACTAAATTTAACGTTTACACCAGCTTTTGAAAGCTTATTCGCCCATTTAATATTATTTACTTCATCAAAACGAGCTTTTGCTTCAACTAAGACTGTTACCTTTTTGCCATTCTTTGCTGCACTTATCAAAGCATTTGTTATTACAGATTCCTTAGCAACTCTATATAAAGTAACTTTAATTTCTAATACGTATCTATCTAAAGCTGCTTCATTAAATAGCCTTATAATATAATCATATTTATGATACGGAAAAGCTAGCAAAATATCATTCGCTTTAATTGCATCAAATATAGAATCGCTTTGTTGAATTTTGCGATTAGATAAGGGCAAAAGTTTCTCATTTTCAAGTTCAGATCCCTTGGGGTTAGGCAAACTAAAAAAATCTTCAAGAGAATGATATGTTCCCCCAGACACCAAATCATGTTCGCTTAAAACAAGCTTATTCTTTAGAAATAACAACGTATCTTTAGTGAGGGTTTGTTCATAAAGTAATCTAGATGGTTTTCCAGTATTTCTATTCGTAAGACTCTTGTTGATCTTTTCTACTATATTTCTGGAATAATCTTGATCTAAAAATAACTCAGAATCACGATTTAGCTTAATATTACTTTTGGATAAAACAGTGTAACCACTAAAAATATATTCTTTATGATAAGAAACGATATCATCAATGAAAGTATAATACATAGTAACATCAACTTTATCTAAGCTATAAAATCGATTTACTTTATTGTTTGGAATGTTCACTATTCCTACAAAGCTTTTGCCCTCTTTCTCTAAGTCGCAAATCATATATAGTTTTCTATTTTTAAGAAAAATAGATCCATCATTATCTTTAGCGTAAACTTTGGGTTGTAGGTAACCAGATATTTGATTAAAAAAAAGCGTTTTTACTTGTTCTAAGTGTGCTTCCTTATAATTTTCATTGTAATATAAATAAATATGCTGTTTTCGTAACGCAGGTAAAACTCCATGATTTAATACTTCTCCAAAAAGTTCCTGCTGACTATTTACTATACTATGTATTTCTTTTAGTAAATCAGTAGGGTATACAATACTTGTCTTTTTGTTTAGCTTGTCTTTATCTATTAAAATAAGTCGTTTAATTAGCGCAACACGAACGCGAAAGAATTCATCCAAATTGGAAGAATAAATGGCTAAAAACTTTAATCGCTCATATAAAGGCACTTCTATATTTGCAGCTTCTAGAAGAACACGCTCGTTAAAAGACAGCCAACTCAGTTCTCGATTGACTAAAGTATCTTTTAGTAGAGGCTTATTACTATTTATATTTACCTTAGACATATATAACAGCCAAAAATACGCCTTACACTACCTAAGTTAGATTCTAATCTGTTAATAAAAACTAATAATCGATTAAAATGATCTAAATCATTACTTAATAATTCACTGTAAATTAAATAAATAAAGTAACATTGCATCAAAAAAGTATGGAAACAGCACCCACATTAATATGTATCCCAGACATAAGTGGTTTTACAAAATTTGTATCTGATGTAGATATTGAATTAGCAGCTAAGGTAATTCCTTCTTTATTAAATAATGTGATTTCTACCAACAAACTGGGGTTAAAAGTATCCGAAATAGAAGGTGATGCTGTGTTGTTTTACAAAACAGGACCACTACCAAAGTTTGAAGATTTAATTCATCAAATGAGAAAATTTTATACAGAATTTTACAAACAATTAATTAAATTAAACATCGACTTAAAACATAAAACCGAAGGAAATGAAATTGAAGACACCCTTGGGTTAAAAATAGTATTGCATTACGGTAAAAAAATTGGAGCAGTTTTTATTAATAAGACAACAAAACTAATTGGAGAAGACGTTATAATTGCTCACCGCTTATTAAAAAACACCGTTCCTTTAAATGAGTATCTACTAGTTTCGCAAACATTATTAGATGAATATAGCGATGAGAAAAATTTCAATAATTTTCCATGGGGAAAACTAATAAAGCAGGAAGAAGAATATAAGTACCTTGGCGATGTAGATTACAGTTATGTAGATTTAAAACCTTTAGTTGAGGATTAAACTACTTATTCTTGGTTTATAAGTCATCCTAATTATTAACAAAAATTCATAACTAAGCATTCTTTTTTTTTGCATTTTTGTTAAAATTGAAAAACAAAATGAGCAAAATTCATAATTTTAGTGCAGGTCCTTGCATTTTAGCCCCAACAGTTTTCGAAGAAGCTTCAAAAGCTATTTTAAACTATAACAATACAGGTTTATCTTTAATAGAGATGTCTCACCGTAGTCCAGAATTTGTAGCTGTAATGGAAGAAGCAAGAAATTTGGTAAAAGAGATCTTAAATATCCCTAAAGGCTATACGGTTTTATTTCTACAAGGAGGAGCAAGCCTTGGTTTTTTAGAAATTGCTTATAATATGATGCGCGAGCACAAGAGAGGTGCTTACATTACAACTGGTGCTTGGGCTACAAAAGCTTGCAAAGAAGCTAACTTTATGGGAGAAGGAGTTGTAATTGCGACTTCTGATGATAAAAACAACAATTATATTCCTAAAGATTATTCAATCCCTAATGATGTAGATTACTTACATTACACATCGAATAACACTATTTTCGGAACACAATTTAAAACAATACCTGTAACAGACAAACCATTAGTTTGCGACATGAGCTCAGATATTTTTTCTAAACCTATTGATGTATCAAAGTTCGATATTATTTATGCGGGTGCTCAAAAAAATCTTGGTCCAGCGGGAACAACTTTATTTATTGTGAAGGATAGTATCCTTGGTCAGTCGAGTGTAGAAATACCTACCATGCTGAACTTAAAAACTCATGCAGATAAAGACTCTATGTTTAATACACCTCCAGTATTTGCTGTATACGCTTCTATGCTTACACTCAGATGGATAAAAAGTTTAGGTGGTTTAACAGAAATTGAAAAGCGTAATAATGCTAAAGCAGAATTACTTTATAAAGAAATTGATAACAATTCTCTTTTTGAAGGAACTGCAGCTAAAGAAGATAGAAGTTACATGAATGTTACTTTCACATTAAAAGACGACTCTAAAAAAGACCAATTTGATAAAATGTGGAACGAAGCTAACATAAGCGGAATAAAAGGTCACCGTTCTGTTGGGGGGTACAGAGCTTCTATCTACAATGCAATGCCAATAGAAAGCGTTCAGGTTCTAATAGATGTTATGAAAGCATTAGAAAATAAATAATTGGGGCGTTCGAGCAGGTCATCCGCTATATCTTTTTAGTTTATTCTTGATGTATTTTGCAAAAGCAAAACATTCAAATCAACTAAAAAGGATGTCGCTTCTACCCTTAACGCTAAATAAACATATAAAGTAATAGTGTACAAATTAGATTGTACAGCCAACAAAAACTCAATGAAAGTACTAGCTAACGATGGAATCGCTCAATCTGGGCAAAAAAAATTAGAAGAAAACGGTTTTTTAGTCATTACAGAAACTGTTGCCCAAGATCAATTAGTAGAAGAAATTAACAAAGAAGGTTATGAAGTACTGTTGGTTAGAAGCGCAACGAAAGTTCGTAAAGATATTATTGATAATTGCCCATCTTTAAAAATGATTGGTCGAGGTGGCGTTGGAATGGACAATATTGATGTAGCATACGCAAGAGAAAAAGGAATAAATGTATTTAATACACCAGCATCCTCATCTTTAGCAGTTGCTGAGTTGGTAACAGCCCAATTATTTTCATTAGCAAGATCAATTTACGACTCTGACCGTCAAATGCCTATAAATGGTAAAGATAAATTTAAGGCATTAAAAAAACAGTATGGAAAAGGGATTGAGTTAAGAGGTAAAACATTAGGTATAATTGGTTTTGGACGCATTGGTCAATTTACAGCAAAATACGCTTTAGGCTTAGGAATGAAAGTTATAGCGTTTGACCCCTTTATGGAGAAAGCTACTATTCCAGTAGAAGTTGCTGATCAAACAGTAAATATTACAATTGCAACTTCATCTATGGATGAGCTTTTGTCGAAGGCAGATTTTATTTCTTTGCATGTTCCAATGCCTTCAGACGGAAAAGCTTTAATCTCTACTTCTGAATTTGATAAAATGAAAGATGGAGTACGTATTGTAAATGCCGCTAGAGGTGGAGTTATAGACGAAGACGCTTTGTTAACCGCTTTAAAAAACGGAAAAGTAAATGCTGTTGCTTTAGATGTTTTTGTTAACGAACCTACGCCAAGACAAGATTTACTTTCGAACAATAAAATCGCTTTAACACCACATATTGGTGCAGCAACATTAGAAGCTCAAGACAGAATAGGAACAGAATTAGCAGATAATATTATAGCTTATTACATAAAGTAAATGAGCGATATTTCTCATAATACTAATGATATAAAACCACTAGGATTGGATTTAAATACTTTCTTAGTGGTTTTACATCTTTCTCAACTACTAAATATTTTTATTCCATCAACAGGCTTTATAGCTCCTATAGTTCTTTGGCTAGTATTTAAAGATCAAAGTCCTAAAATAGATTTACAAGGCAAAAATATTGTAAATTGGGTTATTACCTCAATAATAATTTCTGCTATTTGCTATGTACTTTCTATTATTTTAGTTGGCTTATTTTTTATGTACATATTCATGCTCTTAAACCTATATTTTATTGTAAGGGGGGCGATTGCTTCAGATAAAGGTGAGCTATACAGATATCCTTTGGCTATACCTTTCTTTAAGTAAATAAAACCACTTTATTTTTTATCTCCTATTTTTTGCTTTCATCATCTATTGTAAAAAAGAAAAGAATCAAAAAAAGTACTTCTAAGATTAGTTTTTTTCAACCCATTTATAAGATTACTAAGAAAAAACGAACTATTTATTTAAAAATCTTTTTAAGGAAAAAACTTTTAGAGTATCCTTTTTCATAATAACTATTTACCCAATTTAAAAAGGTCTTTATTTGATTTTTATAACTTAATAGCATGTAAAGGTGAACAGTTATCCATCCCGTCCATGCTAGCCAACCAGTAAGCGTTTTATTTCCTATTGGTAAATCTGCCACCGCTTTACTCTTACTTATAATAGCCATAGTTCCTTTGTCAAAATACTTAAAAGGCTTTAACTTTTCCCCATGAAAAATCGCCGTAAGATTTTTAGCTAAAAACTCTCCTTGTTGCTTAGCCACACTTGCTAGTTGGGGATGTCCGTTTGGGTAACTTGGGTCAGTATCCATTAAACAAATATCACCAATAGCATATACATTATTTAACCCAACTACTTTCTGAAAAGCATCCACTTTAATTCTACTACTATCAGTATATGAATCTTTAGGAATTCCTTTAAATTGAACTCCTGTTACACCTGCAGCCCAAATCA
>CALDTD010000156.1 GCA_937924345.1 uncultured Flavobacteriales bacterium
GCGTAAGATAATTCATGTAGATATGGATGCTTTTTATGCATCTGTTGAGCAATTAGATAATCCCGATCTAAGAGGTAAACCTGTTGCTGTTGGTGGCGGTGGAGACAGAGGAGTTGTTTCTGCAGCAAGTTATGAAGCAAGAAAGTTTAATGTAAAATCTGCATTATCTGGTAAGATTGCTCGTGAACGCTGCCCCCATTTAATCTTTGTAAAACCTCGTTTTGATCGCTATAAAGAGATATCTAAAATCATACGTTCTATATTTTTAGAATATTCGGATTTAGTAGAACCCCTTTCGCTAGATGAAGCTTTTATAGACGTCACAGAAAACAAAGTAAACAATCCTTCTGCATCTTTAATAGCAGAAGAAATAAGAGCTAAAATAAAATCGCAAACGGGGTTAAATGCTTCAGCTGGAATTTCTATCAATAAATTTTTAGCGAAAGTAGCATCCGACATCAATAAACCCAATGGTCAAAAAACAATAAAGCCTAAAGAAGTTATTCCATTTTTAGAAGAATTACCAATTGCTAAATTCTTTGGAGTTGGTAAAGTAACGGCTCAAAAAATGTATAAGTTGGGTATTTTTAAAGGAAAAGATTTAAAAGAAAGACCGCTTGATGAACTAATAAAACTCTTTGGTAAGTCGGGAAAACACTATTTTAATATAGTAAGGGGAATACAAACTAGCCCCGTCTCTCCTAATCGTATTCGTAAATCCATTGCTGCAGAACGTACTTTTATGGATGATTTAGCTAATTTCGATGATATTATTGAAAAACTAAACACTATTGCAGACGAGTTAGAACGTAGAATGGATAAAAACAAAGCAAAAGGCAAAACCATAACTTTAAAGATTAAATACAACGACTTTACCGTTCAGACTAGAAGTAAAACAGTAAGTAAGTATCTTTCTAACAAAAGCGTTTTTTTTGAGATTATAATGGAATTATTGAAACAATCTCCAATACAAAAACCAGTTCGTCTTTTAGGAATTTCATTTAGTAACCTAGATAATAAAGTTGTAGAAAATAAATGGGTTCAACTTCAGTTTGAATTCGATCAAGGCAATAAATAATTTTCTTTCCCCATACTTTTATAAAGCAAAAAAGGGACTTTGCTATTGCAAAATCCCTTTTTGAATAAAATTCCTAAAACTGATACCTTAAACAGTCAAATCATCGTTTGTATCAGTTTTTATATCTTCTTCTAACATTGCTTCAGAAACAGTTTCTGGTTTATCAAACGGACGTTTACCGAAAATTGCTTCTAAATCCTCTTTAAAGATAACCTCTTTCTCTATTAACTTGTCTGCTAACTGGTTTAACTTGTCCTTATTTTCTGTAAGAATTTTAATTGCTCTTTGGTATTGAATGTCTGTGATATTTTTTACTTCATCATCCATTAAAGCAGCTGTTTTCTCACTAAATGGTTTGGTAAATCCTTCTCCCATATTATAATAAGAAACATTACCTATCTTTTCGTTCAAACCATAAATAGAAACCATTGCATGTGCCTGCTTTGTTACTTTTTCTAAGTCACTTAAGGCACCTGTAGAAATCTTTCCAAACTCAACAAATTCGGCTGCTCTACCACCTAATGCAGCACACATTTCATCTAATAACTGTTCAGCAGTAGTAATCTGACGTTCTTCAGGTAAATACCAAGCAGCTCCCAGACTCTTACCTCTCGGAACAATTGTTACTTTTACCAGTGGACTTGCATATTCACACATCCAACTTACTGTGGCGTGTCCAGCTTCGTGAACTGCAATAGCTCTTTTCTCCTCTGGAGTAATAATTTTATTTTTCTTTTCAAGTCCCCCTACAATTCTATCAACAGCATCTAAAAACTCTTGCTTTTCAATTACTGTTTTCTTTTTCCTTGCAGCAATAAGTGCTGCCTCGTTACAAAGATTTGCAATATCTGCTCCACTAAAGCCTGGTGTCTGCTTAGCTAAAAAATCTTTATCTAAATTAACATCAATTTTTAAAGGTTTTAAGTGTACATCAAAAATTTCTTTACGTTCATTTAAATCAGGCATATCAGCATATATTTGACGATCAAAACGACCCGCTCTCATTAATGCTGAATCCAATACATCTGCTCTATTGGTTGCTGCTAAAATAATGACTCCACTATTCGTTCCAAAACCATCCATTTCGGTCAACAATTGATTTAATGTATTTTCTCGCTCATCATTAGATCCCATATTAGGGTTTTTACCTCTTGCACGCCCTATAGCATCAATCTCATCAATAAAAATAATACTTGGAGATTTCTCTTTTGCTTGTTTAAACAAATCACGAACTCTTGACGCTCCTACTCCAACAAACATTTCTACAAAATCAGATCCAGAAAGTGAAAAGAAAGGAACTTTAGCTTCTCCTGCTACTGCTTTTGCTAACAAAGTTTTTCCTGTTCCTGGAGGACCTACAAGTAATGCCCCTTTTGGAATTTTAGCTCCTAAGTCTGTGTATTTTTTTGGGTGTTTTAAGAAGTCTACTATTTCTTTAACTTCCTCTTTAGCTCCTTCTAATCCAGCTACATCTTTAAAAGTTGTATTCGTACTTTCTCCTTGAGCTCCGAACATTTTAGCCCTAGATTTACCTACATTAAAGATTTGCGAGCCTCCGCCCATTCCTCCTCCACCGGTAACACGACGCATAATAAACATCCAAATTGCTAGCATAATCCCAAAGAATATTAACCAACTAAATATTTCTTCGCCTATTTTATTGGTGTTATATGCCTTGTATTCAATATTATACTCTTCTCCCCAAACTACCAATTGGTCTGCAAAACTTTCGCTATTCAATACTTGAAACTTAAAATGTGGCCCGTTTATTCCTCCACCTCCAAGAAGAGGCTTTTTGGTAGTCACCTTATTCTTATAAAAGTCTTTACTTAAGCTCTCTTTTTTAATCGTAATTTGAGCAATACTTCTATCGACAAGATCTACACGTTCTACGTCGTTGTTTTTTAACATTTGTTCTACAAACTCTTTCTGGTTTGTATTTCTTATACCACTATCTGATTGTATAAATGTTAAAGAGATTAAAACCACTGCAATAATTGCATAAATCCAATAGAAATTGAAGCCTGGTTTTATCGTTTTATTATTCTTTTGTTTTTTTGCCATCTTAACCTTTTATTTCTTCTTCGTCTGCTATAACTTCTATTTCTGCATCTGCCCAAAGTCCTTCAATATTATAAAACTCTCGTGATTCTTTATAAAAAACATGAGCTACAACGTCTACATAATCTAATAAGATCCACTCAGCATTTTGCTTTCCTTCTTGGTGCCAAGGCTTCTCTCCAGTATCTGCTAGTACTGTTTTATAAACTGAATTTGCAATAGAATCTACCTGAGTCGAAGACTCTCCATGGCAGACAACAAAAAAATCTGAAACTGCTCCTGGAATTTTTCTTAAATCTATACAAACTATATTTTTAGCTTTTATTTCTTGCATTCCCTTTACTACTTCTTCTTTAAGCAATACTGAGTTTGCATCTTTATAATTGGACATATTTTTTATTCTAGTTAATATTGACTTGTCAGTTTTTATGCCAAGTCAGAAAAGTAATATTTATTCGCCATAATGGCTTAATCAAATCACAACAGATGTTAATTCAACCTACCTGCTGTCAGTCTGACAGTTTTTCCAACTTACAAAACTAGCAATTCTATTGATTTCAGTTTCATAAATTTTATTAAATTTGAAGGAACAAAAAAAGTACATCTTTATGGAATGGTTTGAAGAATGGTTTGATTCTAAATACTATCATATATTATACAAGAATAGAGACGATAAAGAAGCAGAATCTTTTATCGATTTTTTACTAGAAGAACTTGAACTAAACGCTGATGCTAAAATATTAGATTTAGCTTGCGGTAAAGGAAGACATTCCCATTATTTATCTAATTTGGGTTATAATGTAACAGGAGTTGATTTATCAGCTAACAGTATAGAAATTGCCAAAAAGAACGAAAAATCTAATCTTAAATTCGATGTAAGAGATATGCGCGAACCTTTTGAAGAGGATGAATTTGATTTAGTCGCAAATCTATTTACTAGTTTTGGATATTTTGATGATATAAATGATAACCTTAAAGTATTAAACAGTATAGAAACAATGATGAACGAGGATGGAAAGTTTGTGATTGATTTTATGAATGCTGAAA